>CANQGC010000004.1 GCA_947600345.1 uncultured Clostridia bacterium | reverse complement strand
CCCTGGACCCGGGGTTGGCCTTTGTACTTCTTGCGGAACGTTCGGTTATCGGGCCGACAATACCGGCCCTCTGGAGCCTTTGGTTTTTGGGTTACGGGGTTACGTGGTACGGGGGACGGGGGTTATGCCTCCGCTTCGCTTCGGCGGGGCTGCGCCCCGGACCCTGCTGGGTGGTTGGGGGATGGTTGGGGGTGCTTTGTTTTTGGCAATGGAAAGGCTATCTCGGGTTGAGATAGCCTTTGGGATTTTGGCGTTAGATGGGGGTGCCTTCGGGTTCGCTTTCGGATGCGCCTTCGGCCTCTGCGGGTTCGATTAGGGGTTCTTCGGCGGAGTCCTCGGCGGATTCATCCTCTGGCTCGGGGGTGGGCTGGGAGGTGACTGCGGGGGTGGGGGTGGTGGCGCCCGGGGCGTAGGGGGCGTCGTCCGCGAACAGGCGCACCTGCGTCTCGTTGTCGGCGCGGCCCGTCACCTCCAGGCCGACGGTCTGCTGGAACAGGCTCACCGCCGTGGCGGTCTTGCTGCCGAATACGCCGTCGCGGTCGCCCTGCAGGTAGCCCAGGTTGTACAGCCGCACCTGCAGCTGCATGACCTCGTTGTTCTCGTCGCCGCGGGAGAGCGTGTTGTAGGTCTGCGGCACCTGGGTGGGCTCGGGCGTGTTGCTCTGCACGGTGATGGTCTCGCCGTTGATGATCGCGGTCAGCTCCGCCGCGCTGGTGGCGGCCTGCAGCTGGGCGATGGAGTTATTGACGATCTGCCAGCGCGCCTCGGAGGCTCCGGCCTCCTCGTTGGCGTTCTCGCCGCTGGCGGCCAGGCCGTCCATGATCACGGCGTTGCCGATGTTGTCCTCGATGGCCTGCAGCGCGTCGATGAAGGTCTGGTCGTTGGTGGCGGGCTCAGCGGGCAGCAGCGCGTTGACCGCGTCCTTGCCCTCCTGGATCTTGGCGGTGGTGGAGATCAGGCCGTCGCTGGCGTAGGTGGATACCAGGCCGTCCACGTAGCTCTGGTCGGTGTGGCTCTGCACCAGCGCGATGCCCTCGTTGTACAGCGACTCGCTCACGCCCTCGATCGGCGCGGAGCTCTGGTTGCCGCGCACGTAGCGGATCCAGGTGATCACTCCGAAGGCCAGCGCGGCAACCACGATCAGCGCCACAACGATCTTGATGATCTGGCTGAGACCGAAGCCCCGGCGGTCGTCGATGTACTCGCCCTCGCCGTCCTCGTCGTAGTAGCCGTCGTCCTCGTAGCCGTCGGCCTGGGGGGCGTACTCCTGGTTGGGATCGTCCGCGTAATCGTCGTAGACCTCGCCGCTCGCGTGGCGGCCGCGGCGGGAGCCGCCCTTGCGGCTCTGGCTGTCCTCCAGGTGGCGGATGTATTCGCTCACGTCCCGGGAGATGCCCGCGCGCCCGGTGGACTGGATCGGCCGGCTCATAAACTGGGAGCGGTCGATCTGCTCGTCGGGCTTGAGCTCCTCGTCGAGCTCGCTGAGCGTCTCCTGCGCGGCCTTGGAGAGCGGCACGCCGGGGATGAAGTTCGCGACGCTGTCGTCATCCTCCACCACGTCGCCGATCTTCGGGCCGTTCTTCAGCTCGATTTTGAGCTCCTTGGGCACCTTTTCCGCCTCATATACCGGGCGATAGGTGGTACGGCTGTCGACCTCGGAGTTCTCCTCGGCCTCCTCGCCTTTGCTGGTATAGGTGGTGCGCGTATAGTTGTTCACCGGACCGAAGGTGGTCTGACCCGGCTCAATGATGAACTGCGCCGATGTATACGGGGTGCCACCGAATCGATTCTCGCCGATCGCGGCATGGCAATGCGGGCACTGTTCGTCCATCGGATGGATGGTCTTCCCGCACTTCGAGCAAAACATAGCATGCCCTCCCTTGAACCGTTTACTTATATATGGAAACAGAAACACATAGAACCACTCTACTATACATCATAGCTTCGATTCCATGCGTTCGTCAAGAATATTATTATGACTTTAATTCGACTTTTGATGTCTAAATTTGAATGATTTTGCGCCTGGCGGGCGCTGCGCGCCCTTCAGGCGCGGGGGCGGAATCCCCACTGGGGATTCCGGTTCATCGGCGATGCAAAGCATCGCCGATGCGAGGGTTCCGCCTCACGGCGGCAGGGGTGCCCTGCCGGGCACGTGGACGCCTCACGGCGTGGAGTAGGGAATCTCCACTGGAGATTCCCTACAGCGAAAACCCTTGCGGGTTTCCGCTGCTGCCTCACGGCAGGGGCGCCTGCCGGCGGCCCAAGGAGAGATGGGGGACGTCAAGCGTCCCCCGTTCCCTCCTTGGATTCTCCCCTCCCTCTCCTGACCAGGGCTGCGGCCCTGGACCCGGGGAGGAACCGAGGGTAGTTCAGCTGCGAAGCTTCCGTTACGCGGGGACCTCGACCCCCGCGTCGAGGGGTTCCGTTGTTCGGGGGCTGCGCCCCCGGACCTCCGCTGGTATGGGTTACGGGGGAACGGGTGAGAGGTGAAGGATGGTCGTCGTCTCCATAAAAATCAAATCCGACGGCGTGTACGTCGGATTTGGTTTCCTCGGAGCGCAAGCGGAGAGGAAACAATACCTGAGGTCAGAATCCCTTTGGGATTCTGAGTCGGCCCCAAAGGGCCGACCGCGACGGTCGAATTCAAAGAATTCGAGCGCCGCGCCGCCCAGTCAGGATTGCGCCCGGAAATTGCGCAGCAATTTCAGCAATCCGCAGCTCCCCCACTCGATGAAAATCGCAGATTTTCATCGAAAGGCCCTACGGGCCGGTATACACGGGTGGGTTGCACTCGGGGCAGGCGCCCATGCCTTCGAGCATGGCTTCCTCGACGGTCAGCTGGCGGAAGTTGGATTGGGTGTTGCACACCGTCTTGGAGTGGTAGTAGCGCGCGCCCCGGCCGGCGTAGCAGTAGACAATGGTGTGCAGTATGGCCTCCTGCTCGGCCAGGAACTCCGGGCTGTTGGTGCTGGTGGGCTCGGGGGTGATGCCGGCGGCCTTGTCGCGCTCGGCCTGACGCTCGGCCAGCAGCTGGTCCAGGTTGGACAGCGCCGTGGCCGTGCCGTCGTCGGGGGCGATGGTCACCTCCGGCGGAACCACCGGCACGGGCACATCGCTGCGCAACTCCTGGGAGGGCAGCAGCCGGACGCACCAGAACGCCAGTATGATCGTGCCCAGCACCGTGAGCACCACCCGGCCGCGCGTGCGGAACACGCCCAGCCGCCACAGGTAGGCCATGCCCACCGGCGGCAGGATCAGCGTCAGCACTATGCCCAGCGGGCCGCGCCAGCGCCGCTTGCGGCGGGGCGGCGGCGCCATGTTCGGCGCGTAGGCGCGCGCCGAATTGCGATCTTCGCGCTTGCTGCTCATTGTGCGGTCTGCTCCTTCTGCGCCTTGTACTGCTCCAGCGCCCGGGCCAGCTGGTCCGGACAGGAGGTGGTGGGCTGGCAGAGTATGCCCTTGCAGCGGGCGATCACCTCGTCCACCTTCATGCCCTGCACCAGCCTGGCGATGCCCTGGGTGTTGCCCCGGCAGCCGCCGATGAACTGCACGCCGCGGATCACGTCGTCCGAATCGATGTCCAGCAGGATCTCCTGGGAGCAGGTGCCGCGGGTCTTATATGCGAACATAGACATTCCCTCCTAATTGTACCTATTTATTATACAGTCTGCCGCGCGCAAAGTCAAGCGCCGGAGAAATCGCGGCGGGGGCTTGCATTCCGGGCGATTTGGTTGTATCATGATAACCAGGAAGAAATTGTTCAGGAGGGAAACATCATGAGCATCACCAAGACCAGCTTCGGCAAGCTTCCCGACGGCCGCGAGGCGGATAAGTACATCCTGAAGAACGCCTCCGGAGCGTCGGTGGAGATCACCAACTACGGCGGCATACTCTGCGCCATCCGCGTGCCGGACAAGAACGGCGCGCTCGGCGACGTGCTGCTGGGCTTCGACCAGGTCTCCGGCTACGTGCCGCGCACCGGCTACATGGGCGCGCTGATCGGCCGCGTGGGCAACCGCATCGCCAAGGGCGAGTGCACCGTCTCCGGCCAACAGCTGCACCTGGCGAAGAACGAGGGCGGCAAGAACCACCTGCACGGCGGCGACGTGGGTTTCGACGCCAAGATCTGGGACGCCACGCCGCTGGAGGGCATCTGCGAGGATTCGCTGATTCTGCGCTACACCAGCCCCGACGGCGAGGAGGGCTACCCCGGCACGCTCCAGGTGATGGTCACCTATACGTTCACCGACGAGAACGAGCTCATCATCCACTACGAGGCCGTCTCCGACAAGGATACGCTGTGCAGCCTGACGAACCACTCCTACTTCAACCTGGAGGGCGAGGGCAGCGGCACGGTGCTCGACCACACGTTTGAGATCAACGCCGACACCTACACCGTCGGCGACGCGGAGCTCATCCCCACCGGCGAGAACGCCGACGTCACCGGCACGCCCTTCGACTTCCGCAAGCCCACCCGCCTGGGCGAGGTCATCGACCAGAAGGATTCCAACGAGCAGCTGCGCAACGCCGGCGGCGTGGACCACAACTTCAACATCAACGATCCGGAGATCGGCCTGCGCTTCGCCGCCAGCGTCTCCGCCCCGAAGAGCGGCCGCGTGATGGACGTGTTCACCGACATGCCCGCCGTGCAGTTCTACGCGGGCTGCAACCTGAAGGGAAAGCACCCCGGCAAGAGCGGGAAGATCTACGATAAGTTCGAAGGCTTCTGCCTGGAGACCCAGTATGCCCCGGATTCCATCAACCACCCGAACTTCCCCGACAGCGTGCTCTACGCCGGCGAGAAGTACGACTTCACCACCGTCTTCGCCTTCAGCACAGAAGACGAATAATTCCCGATAGCATCACACGATAAAGGAGACTAAGATCCCATGGAGGTTCGCACCCGCTTCGCCCCCAGCCCGACCGGCTACATGCACCTGGGCAATCTGCGCACGGCGCTCTACACCTACCTCTACGCTCGCCGCAACGGCGGCAAGTTCATACTGCGCATCGAGGACACCGACCAGAAGCGCGAGGTCGAGGGCGCGCTGGACGTGATCTATAAGTCCCTGGCCACCGCGGGACTCACCCACGACGAGGGCCCCGACGTGGGCGGCCCCTGCGGCCCCTACATCCAGTCCCAGCGCCGCGACACCTACCGGCCCTGGGCCGAGAAGCTGATCGCCTCCGGCCACGCCTACTACTGCTTCTGCACCGAGGAGCGGCTCGGACAGGCTCGCGCCGAGGCCGAGAAGAAGGGCGAGAACTTCAAGTACGACAAGCACTGCCTGCATCTCTCTAAGGAAGAGATTCAAGCCAAGCTGGACGCGGGCGAGCCCTACGTCATCCGTCAGAACATCCCCACCGAGGGCAAGGCCGGCTTCGACGACCTGATCTACGGAAGGGTGGAGGTGGACTGCGATACGCTGGACGACAACGTGCTGCTCAAGGCCGACGGCCTGCCCACCTATAACTTCGCCAACGTGGTGGACGATCACCTGATGGGCATCACCCACGTGATGCGCGGCAACGAATACCTGTCCTCCGCGCCCAAGTACAACCTGCTCTACGAGGCGCTGGGCTGGGAGCCGCCCAAGTACGTGCACCTGACGCCCGTGATGGTCGAGGTCCCCGGCACGGACGAGGAGGGCAACCCGATCACCGTCAAGCGCAAGATGTCCAAGCGCAAGGGCGATCCGTCCTTCGAGGATCTGCTGGCGCAGGGCTACCTGACCGAGGCGATCATCAACTACCTGGCGCTGCTGGGCTGGAGCCCCAAGGGCGAGCGGGAGTTCTTCACGCTGAAGGAGCTGGAGGAGAACTTCGACCTGGACGGCCTGAGCAAGAGCCCGTCGGTGTTCGACCAGGCCAAGCTCAACTGGTTCAACGCGGAGTACATCCGCAAGCTGAGCCCGGAGAGGTACCTGGAGCTGGCGACGCCGTGGCTGGCGCAGGTTCTCGATCCCGCGAGGTTCGACTTTAAGCGCCTGGGCGAGCTGTTGCAGGGCCGCACCGAGGTGTTCAACCAGTTGCCGGGGATGGTCAAGTTCCTGGCGGAGCTGCCGGAGTACCCGCTGGAGTTCTTCGCCAATAAGAAGCAGAAGAGCACGCCCGAGAGCGCGAAGGCGGCGCTGGAATTCGTGAAGCCGGTGCTGGAGGGCATCGAGGATTGGACGGAGGCGAACCTGCACGACACGGTGATGGCGAAGATCCCGGAGACCGGCATGAAGAACGGCCAGGTGCTCTGGCCGCTGCGCATCGCCATCTCCGGCCAGCAGAGCACACCGGGCGGCGCGTTCGAAATCGCGTATCTGTTGGGCAGGGAGGAGACGCTCAGGAGGCTGGAAAAGGCCATGGAGCGGTTGGACTGATAGGCATAATCTTAGAGAAAGCGCCGTCGCTTTGATATAAAGCGGCGGCGGTTTATTCCTTTCCCATTGCGAGAGCTTGAGCCAATGCAAGTAGTTCCTGTGCGCTTGCGTTTTTATCTGCCTTTAATAGCGGTAGGCCAAGTATTTCATCTGTCGGACAATTTAAAGCCAACGCAATCTCACAAAGCGTTTCAAGGCTCATCTTTCGTGTTCCGCGTTCAATGTGGCCAATAAAGGCAGGGGATCGGTCGGTTCTTTCTGCAAGCTGTTCCTGCGTAAGCTTGCTTTTCTTGCGCCGCTTCTGAATCCTTTTACCGATCATTTTGTAATCAAGATTCATTTTTCCCCCTCCATACCATCTGTACGAGTGAACATTTTCGAATATGGGGATTATATCCCCTTATAATAAGAGATTATAACCCCCATACTGAGAGTTGTCAATGGGGGAATGCCGATGATCGTATTTGATAAATTGTGGGCCGTCATGCAAGAAAGGGGCGTCTCCACATATCAACTGCGCGAGAGAAGCGGCATCGACAGCAAGACCATCCGCCGCCTGCGCGCGAACGAAAACATGGAGACAAAAACGCTCAATAAGCTCTGCGCGGCGCTGCATTGCAGGCTTGAGGATATCGCCGAATACATCCCCGATAAGGAATGAAGCCAAGGCCACCCGTTCGACGGGTGGCCCTGGCTTTGCGCTCTTACCGTCGCCTCCGCTTGAAACCAACGATCGCCAAGCCGATCGCCGCCGCGGCAAAGGCGAATATCAATAGCGCCGTGACGTTCTGCGTGATCGTGAAGGGCGTCCATTCCAGCAGATTGAACTCCACAAACCAGCGGTTTCGCTCCATCGGTATGCCGCCGGTGTAGAGCCGGTTGAGCAGATCCAGCGCAAACGGCGTGCGCCATAGCCAAATCGCGCATAACGCGCAGCACGCCGCGCCCCGAAACCATCCCGAAACCGGCAGATAGCGCGCCAGCGACATCACGCCCCAGGGCAGCGCCAGCAACAGCCCCGCCGTGGGCAGGTCGATCCGCAGCAGCTGCCGCGCGTGCCCGGCCGGCAGCTCCACCGCGCACATCAGAAGCGCCAGCAGCAGCGTCTGCACCGAAAAGTAGATCAGCAGCTTGTGCCGGCGCAGCGGCGCAGGCAGCGGAAGCTGCCTCAGCAGCACCGGCAGCACGACGAAGCCCAGCCCAAACAGCACGCCCAGCGCCGCGACGGGAAACCAATCCCCCCGATACGTCAGCGCGCAGGCCAGCAGCAGGAGCAATAGCAGCGCGGTCTGAATCAGCAGGTAGAGCGACAGCTTGCACCCGCGCAGCGGCTCCGGCAGCGGAAGCTGGCGCAGCAGCACCGGCGCGACGACGAAGCCCAGCCCGAACAGCGCGCCGGTCATCGCCGGGGCGAGCCAGCTTCCGCCGCTCGCAAACCAGCAGGCGAGCAGCAGCAGCTCCAGCGAAACCGTGAACCCGCCCAGCGCCAGCGATGCGCGGCAGCTGTCCAGCACGGGGTGGTCCGCCGCCAGCGCGGGCGCGAGCGTCAGCGACGCCGACATCAGTGTGGCCGGGAGCGCGATGTAGAAGATCGCCGCCTCGCCCGCGCACAGCGCGCCGGTCAGGAACCCCAGCAGCGCGAAGGCATGGACCAGCCCCAGCCCCCAGCGCCAGCGCCGCGCCAGGCGCAGATAGCGCTCCGCCAGCTTCTCCGCCCGGCGCGCCCGGGTGTCCTCGCTGCCGGTCAGTAGCTCGTGCTCGGTCACGCCCAGCAGCTCGCAGATCGAACCGAGCATCGTGATGTCCGGGTAGCTCAGCCCCCGCTCCCACTTGCTGACCGCTGACTCCGTGACGAACAGCTTTTCGGCGAAGGCCCGCTGCGTCATGCCCAGCTCCTTCCTCCGGCGCAGTACGTACGCGCCAAAGGTCTTCTTGTCCTCCATGAACTCACCTCGCAAAATCAAGCTCTGGTCTTGCAAGCCCGATTTCAGCATAGCGGCACGGGGCGAAAAAGTCAACGAAAAGCGGCCCTTTTCCCACTCGACCGTTGGGAAAGTGCCGCTATGACGGCATTTTGCCGCCGCTCAGATGTCCGCCCGCAGGATGCGGAAGCAACTTCCGGTGCATTCGATCGCGCCGTCGCGGCGCAGCCGGCCGATCTCCACGCTCATGGCGCTGCGCTCCACGCCCAGGTAGTCCGCCAGCGCCTGGCGGTCGTAGGGGATGACGAACTCCTCGCCGGTCCTGCCGCCCGCCTGGTCGAGCAGGTAGGCCATCAGCTTCTCCCGGGTGGTGCGGCGGGTGAGGAAGTAGATCTTCTTGTTCAGCAGCAGGTTCTTCCGGGCGATGCCCCGGCTCAGGTTTCGGAAGACGCGGCGCTGCGCGGGAGAATCCCCGTCACAGCAGGCGAGCAGCCGCTCGCCGCTGAGCGTCAGCAGGCGGCTGCCCCGGGCGGCCACGGCGCTGGCGGGCGCGGCGCGCAGCCCGGCGCAGAGGTAGGCGTCGCCCAGCGTCTCCCCCGGCTCCAGCGAGAGCAGCACCGAGCGCTTTCCCGCGCTGTCGCCGCGAAAGAGGTGCACCGATCCGGAGAGCAGCACGCCCGCGAACGGGAGCGGGTCGCCCTCGTGAAACAGCGCCTTCCCCTTCGGCAACGTCAGCTCCGCCGCGCGCAGGTGCTCCAGCAGGCGCGCGCGCTCCAGGGGCGCGATGCCCTCGAACAGGGGACAGCCCTCCAGCTCCGGCAAAAAATTCTTCATAGCGCCACCTCCGTGTTTGAATTCCAACATACAATCTGCAATAAGTATAGTAAACTGAAGCCAAAGAGTCAATAGGGAGGGGAGCTTGCTCCCCCTTGATTCGCAGGAATGGGGGTTATCCATATGAAGCGGAAGGGCGGCCCGGACTACCGCTACCTGGCGTACGACCTGGCGCGATGGGGAATCGCGGCGGTAGTTTCGCTCGTGGTGGTGCTCGGCCTGCAGTTGGCGCACAATGCCATGGGCCCGGACGCGGCGCTCTACAGCGCCGGGCCGGGGGGAATCAAGGCGGGTGGCGACGAAGGCGCCGCGGTGGTCGCGCAGATTTCGTACAAGCAGGTGGACGCGCCGGTTCCCTCCCAGGAGAACGGCGTGGTCACGGCCCAGGAGTGGGCGGCGGCGTACCCGGAGATCGTGGCCTCCTACGAGGCCAACGCGAACAACAGCTACCGCATCAGCTACCTGGACGAGGACCCCTACCTCAAGAACATCTACGAGGGCTATGGCTTCGCCAAGGATTACACCAGCGCCATCGCCCACAACTACACACTGGAGGACGTGGCCAAGACCGAGCGCCCGCATCCGCTGGCGAACTGCCTGACCTGCAAGACGGCGGACTTCACCAAGCTGGTCAACGACCTGGGCCGCGACGCCTACTCGATGGAGTTTGACGCCGTGCTCCCGGACATGCACGAGAACGTGGGCTGCTACACCTGCCACGAAAACCAGGCGGGCGACGGGGGCAAGCTGGTCGTGACCCACGACTACACCATCTCCAGCCTGGGCGAGGATCTGAACTCCGTCGCCCCGGCGACGCTGGCCTGCGGCCAGTGCCACATCGAGTACTACTTCCGCCCGGAGGACAAGTCGACCAACGCGCCGTACACCGGCCTCAGCTCGATGAACCCGGACGACATGCTGGCCTACTACAACGAGCTGGGCTTCTCCGACTGGACCCAGGAGAGCACCGGCGCGGGCATGCTCAAGGCCCAGCACCCCGAGTTTGAGACCTACATGGGCGCGGGCAGCAAGCACGCCCCGATGGGCCTGACCTGCGCCGACTGCCACATGGAGACGGTGACCGCCGAGAACGGCACGGTCTACTCCAGCCACTCCCTGGTCAGCCCGCTCGCCAGCGAGGGCATCCTCAACACCTGCGTGCAGTGCCACGGCCAGACCGACATGGCGGAGAAGGTGCTCTCGATTCAGGAGGCCGTCACCGGCCGGGAGACCGAGATCGGCAACGCCCTGTCCGAACTGAAGGATCAGATCGCCGCGGCGGTGGCATCCGGCGGCTATGGCGAGGAGCAGCTCAGCGAGCTGCGCGACAAGTACCGCAGCGCCCAGTGGTACTTCGACTTCGTGTACGTGGAGAACAGCGAGGGCGCGCACAACTCCACCCTGGCGAACGACTGCCTGGACAAGGCGCAGGGCTTCATCGACGAGGCGCTGGCCCTGCTCTAAGACGGCGCAGGACAGCCCGGGGGCCAAACGGGGGCCAAAGGCGGCCCCCGTTTTCGTAGTTTCATCCGGAGATTGACGGAGGTTTCCGATGCGGAAAGTCAGGCGCGCCGCGAGGGCGCTCTTCTCCATGCGGGCGGCGCTGGCCATATTGCTGCTGCTGATACTGGCCTGCGTCGCGGGCAGCGTGATTCCCCAGGGGGAGATCGCCGCCTACTACGAGTCCGCCTATCCCGGGCGGGCCGGGTGGCTGATCCTGCTGCTCGGGCTTGACGACGTGTTCCACTGCGCCTGGTTCGCGATTCTCACCGCCTTCCTCTGCGCGAACCTGCTCGGCTGCAACCTGCTGCGCTTCCCGGCGCTGATCCGGCGCACGCGAACCGGCTTCACGCCGGAGCGCTGCCTGTCCCGCTGGGACGGCGAGGCGCAGGTGGAGACCGCCGGGGCGCCCGACGCGCTGTTTCGCCGCATGGGCTTCGGCAGGGTGCGGGCGCTTCGGGACGGCGAGGGCCGGGAGTGCCGCTACGCCGTGCGCAACCGGATCGGCGCCTGGGGCGCGTGGCTGACGCACCTGGGGATGCTGATCGTGATACTGGGCTTCGCGCTGGGGCAGATGTTTGCGGTCAGCTACTCCGTCTACGGCGTGCCCGGCCAGACCAAGGCCGTGGGCGACACCGGCTACGAGCTGACCATCGACGACTTCGAGGTCGGCCTGCGCGACGACGAGACCGTGGAGCAGTACACCGCCCGGCTCACGCTGACCGACACCCGCTCCGGGAACCGCACGTCCGGCGAGGCTAGCGTCAACCATCCGCTCAAGCGCTTCGGCATGAAGCTTTACCAGAACTCCACCGGCTGGGCCGCCGACGTACGGGTCTGGCGGGGCGAGGAGCTGACGCAGCAGGCGGTGCTCTGCGCCGGGGAGCAGCTTGCCGTGGAGGACATGGAGGGCCTGGTGCTGGCGTTCAACGCCTTCTATCCCGATTACGCGACCGACGCGAGCGGCGCTCCGTACACGGCCTCCTCCCGGCTGAACAACCCCGCCTACCTGTACACGCTGTACTACCAGGGCCGGGTGCTGGGCATGAACGCGCTGCCCGCCGGGGAGCGCATCACCGTGGAGGACTGCTCCATCGCCTTCGACGCGCCGCGGAGCTACACGCTGATCCAGATCAAGCGCGACCCCTTCACCTGGCTGGCCGGGGTCGGAGGCGGCGTGCTGCTGCTGGCGCTGTTCGTGGCCTTCTACCTGCGCACCGAGGAGCTCTGGGCCGTGCGGCGGGAGGACGGAAGCTGGGCCGTCGCCGGGCGCAGCGCCAAGGGCGGCGCGCTGTTCCAGGAGAAGTTGAAGCGGCTGGCGAAGCAGACCGGCCGGCCGAAGGAATAGGGGAGGGGGAGAGCGCATGGGAAATCCGATGCTCGTGCGGGCGGAGAGCGCCCTGTTCTACGCCACGATGGCGCTGTACCTGGCGTCGATGGCGCTCTACTTCACCTTCTTCGCGCTCAAGCGGGAGCGGCTGGGCAAGCTCGCCGGCTGGGCGCTGCTGGCGGGCTTCGCCGCCCACACCGGCGCGCTCGCCGTGCGGGGCGTCTGCGCCGGGCGACTGCCGCTGAGCAACCAGTACGAGTTCGCCACCAGCTTCGCCTGGGGCATCAGCCTGTGCGCGCTGATCTTCCTCTGGTGCTTCCGCTTCCGGGCGCTGGGGGCCTTCATCACGCCGGTGATCTTCCTGGTGATCGGCTACGCGGCGCTGCAGAGCCGGGAGATCCGAAGCCTGATGCCCGCGCTGCAGAGCAACTGGCTGGCCGTGCACGTGTCCACCGCCATCATCGCCTACGGCGCCTTCGGCGTGTCCTTCGCGGTGTCGGCGATGTATCTGCTGCGGGAGCGGATGGAGGGCAGCGCCATCTGGCGGGAGTACGTGCCCGAGCGGGAGAAGCTCGACCTCATCAGCTACCGCGCCGTGGCGCTGGGCTTCCTCTTCCTGACCTTCGTCATCATCACCGGGGCGATCTGGGCGGAGAGCGCCTGGGGCAGCTACTGGTCCTGGGATCCCAAGGAGACCTGGGCGCTGATCACCTGGTTCATCTACGCCATCTACCTGCACCTGCGCGTCTCCCGCGGCTGGCACGGCCGCGCGGCGGCGATCTTCGCGGCGGTGGGCTTCGTGTGCGTGATCTTCACCTATATCGGCGTGAACACCCTGATCCCCGGCATCCACAGTTACGCCTGATTGAGGCACCAATTCTTTGCAAATTAACATGCAAGCCTTGACTGATTTGCTTCATTTATATATAATCAAAGTGACGGCTTGACAAATTCTTTTCCTTTGCGCGCGGTTTTGCGCTTTACGGGAGAATGGGGAACGCATGAAAATTGGATTTATGGAGCTCGTGCTCGTGTTCGTCGTGGCGCTGCTGGTCATCGGCCCGGACAAGCTGCCCTCCTTTGCGCAAAAGCTCGGCGCGGCGCTCAAGGAGTTTCGCAAGGCGTCCGCCGACGTGACCAAGGAAGTGCGCGAGAACGTGATTGAGCCCCTGGAGGACGCCCAGCGCCCCATCCGCGAGGCCATGGAGCCGCTGGAGGAGCTCAACCGCGACGTGAAGCGAAACTTCCAGGACGTGGAGCGGGAGCTCAAGAATATCGGCAAGCCCGCGCCGAAGCGGGAGGAGCCCGCCCCGGCCGCGGAAGCGGAAGCGGGCGAGGGCCCGGCGCCCGGTGCGGATGAAAACGCGGCGCCCGAAGCGGACGCAAACGCGGCGCCCGGCGGCGCGGATTCCCCGAAGGGCGCGCCTTCGGAGGACCCGGCGGCGCCCGATGCCGAAACTATTTTGGAACAGACCGAAGCCAAAGCGGGAGGCGATTCGATATGAAATTGGGCATGACGGAGCTGCTGGTGATCCTTGCGGTGGTCGTGATCATCTTCGGGCCCACCCAGATTCCGAAGCTGACGAGGATGTTCGGCAAGAGCGTCAAGAGCTTCAAGGACGGCATGGCCGGGGACGAGGAGAAGCCCAAGACCCCCGATGGCGAGGAAAAGTAAGGCCCGGCGGGACAACCCCGACGGCAGCATGAGCCTGAGCGGCCACCTGCGGGAGCTGCGCAATCGCGTGCTGTTCTGCCTGCTGGCGTTGCTGGCGGGCTTCGCCGCTTGCCTGGGCTTCGCGCCGAAGCTCGTGACGCTGCTGACGGACATGGGCGTGGACTACGGCTACAGCTACGTCTACATCGCGCCCCAGGAGCTGCTGATGGTCTACCTGAGCCTGGCGCTCTTCGGCGGGCTGGCCGCGGCGTTTCCGTTCCTCGGCTACCACGCCTACGCCTTCTGCGGGCCGGGGCTCACCAAGCGGGAGCGGGGCTTCATGCTGGGATCGCTGCTGCTGGGCACGGCATGCTTCCTGGCGGGCGTGCTCTTCGCCTACTTCGTGAGCGTGCCCTTCATGCTGCGCTTTCTGATTCGGTTCAGCGACGAGGTGCGCGTGACCGCCGCCATCAGCATCCAGGAGTACGTGAGCTTCCTGACCACGGTGTTCCTGATCTTCGGCGCGGTGTTCGAACTGCCGGTGATCTCCGTACTGCTGGCGCGGCTGGGCGTGCTGAAGGCCGAGTGGATGGTCAAGGCCCGCAAGGTCGTGATTGTGCTGATCTTCTTCGTCGCCGCGGTCATCACGCCGCCGGACGTGGTCTCCCAGATCATGGTGGCCATCCCGGTGATCGCGCTGTACGAGCTGAGCATACTGCTCTGCCGCGCCTTCGGCAAGCGGAAGACGGCGGATTGAAAAATCGTCTATAACCTCCGGCGCAGCGCGCCGGGGGCTTTGGGATAGTTGACAATGCTTTTGGGACAAAAGATGGGAGTGTTACAAATGGGAAAGCAGGAAATCACCCGCAGGGACTTTATCAAGGGCATCGCGGCGGGCGCGGTGAGCTTTGCCGCGCTGGGCGCGCTGCAGGGCGTGGACCACGTGCTCGAGAACAAGAAACTTGAGGCTTCGGCCAACGCCGCCGCCGAAGCGGCCGCCGAGGCCGTGGCCAACGCCGCGCCGTCGGGGCTGACCTTCACGCCGGGCACCTACGAGGCCTCGGCCCGGGGCATCGGCAGCGATGTAAAGGTCACGATGACCTTCGACGAGACCATGATCACCGACGTGCAGATCGATGTCTCCGGCGAGACGCCGGACATCGGCGGCAAGGTTGGCGACCAGATGGCCCAGGCGATCCTCTCCGCCCAGTCGGCGGACGTGGATGCCGTATCCGGCGCGACCGTCACCTGCGACGCGGTCAAGGCCGCCGCGGCGGACTGCATCTCCCAGGCCTCCGGCACCACCGTGACGCTGGCGGCGGAGGACGACGCGCCCGTGGGCGACTGGCTGGGCGCGGCCCCGGAGATTCCCGAGGATCAGATCACCGAGACGCTGGACACCGAGGTGCTGGTCGTGGGCTGCGGCACCGGCGGCTGGATCGCCACGATGACCGCCGCCGAGGAGGGCGCGAAGGTGCTCGTGCTCGAGAAGCGCGAGGACACCACCAACATCCGCCACGACATCGGCGCCATCGGCTCGAAGAAGCAGCTGGAGTCCATCGCCACGAACCCCGAGCTCGAAATCGACAAGATGGAGGCGCTGCAGGAGATCGTGCGCTACGGCGCGGGCTACGTGGACAGCGACCTGGTCAAGGTCTGGATCAACGAGTCCGCCGAGCTGGTGGACTGGCTCACCGGCATCCTGGAGAAGGACGGCTACTTCCGCGTCGATCACGAGGCGGGCGTCGGCAACCTGGCCGATCCCGGCCGCGACAAGGCCTACGCCTCCGGCCACAGCCCGAACAACACCGACACCACGCCCGAGGGCATGGACACCCAGAAGTACTTCCGCCAGTACTGCGACAGCATGGGCGTGCAGTTCCGCTGCTCCTGCCCGATGGTGAAGCTCGATCAGGATGAGAGCGGCAAGGTCACCGGCGTGATCGCTCAGGATGCCACCGACGGCCACTACGTGCGCGTCAATGCCAGCAAGGGCGTGATCATGTGCACCGGCGGCTACGCCACCAACACCGACATGATGAAGGCGCTCCAGCCCATGACGCTGGACATGAAGATCAACCTGACCGCCGGCTCCACCTGCGACGGCTCCGGCATCAAGGCGATGCTCTGGGCCGGCGCCGTGATGGACCCGATTCACACGTCCATGATGTTCAACCGCGCTAGCTGCCTGCCCAGCGAGCAGGCCGGCTACAAGACCAACGGCAAGATGTACTGGATCGGCGAGCAGCCCTTCCTGAAGGTCAACCTGAACGGCAAGCGCTTCTGCAACGAGTCCGGCCCCTACGAGTTCATGCTGCACAGCATGCTCATGCAGCCGGGCCACACCTATTGCCACATCCTCGACTCCAACACCAAGCAGTACGCCGAGCAGATGGACGAGGTCGGCTGCTGCCGCCTGTTCCCCTTCCCGAACGGCGCGCCGTCCAACCGCGACTTCGACGGCGTCTGGGATCAGGTCACCGGCCAGTTCGTGGACGAGGGCTACGTGATCAAGGCCGACACGCTGGAGGAGCTGGCCGAGGGGCTGCAGATTCCGGTGGACAACTTCGTCGAGACCGTCAAGCGCTACAACGAGCTCTGCGCCAAGGGCGTGGACGAGGACTACGGCAAGGAGGCCCACCGCATGACGCCGGTGGACACCCCGCCCTTCTACGGAGCCCGCGTGGGCGCCTGGCACCTGACCACGATGGACGGCTGCCACATCAACACCGACATGCAGGTCATCCGCGAGGACGGCACGCCCATCGAGGGCCTCTGGGCCACGGGCGACTGCACCGGCGGCTTCTTCGCCAACAACTATCCGAACCTCTTCACCGGCCTGGCCTGCGGCCGCACGATGACCTTCGGCCGCCACGCCGCCAAGATCGTGGCCAAGCGGTAAGGCGCGCTACCCCACACAAGTAGGAAGGAGACAGACTCATGCGTCACAATACCTTTCGGGGCGGCGTGCATCCGGCGGCGATGAAGGAGTTGAGCTGCAACAAGCCCATCACCTATCACCGCGCCAAGGGCGAGATGGTATTCCCGCTCAGCCAGCACATCGGCAAGCCCGCCGTCCCCGTCGTGAAGAAGAACGACCCCGTGCTCGCCGGGCAGATCATCGCCCGGGCGGACGGCTTCGTATCGGCAAACATCATCAGCTCCTGTTCGGGCAAGGTCGCGGCCATCGAGCCGAGGCTGACCTCGTCCGGCCTGATGGCGCCCTGCATCGTGATCGACAACGACGGCGAGTACACGATGAAGGAGGGCATCGGCGTGGAGACCGACTGCGCCAAGCTCACCTCGGCCCAGATTCTCGAGAAGATTCAGGCGGCGGGCGTCGTCGGCCTGGGCGGCGCGGGCTTTCCGACCCACGTCAAGCTCATGCCCAAGAATCCGGACGACATCGACTACATCATCGCCAACGGCGCCGAGTGCGAGCCCTACATCACCTGCGACGACCGGCTCATGCAGGAGCAGCCGGGATGGGTCGTGGGCGGACTGCGCGTGGTGCTGCAGCTCTTCCCGCACGCTCGCGCCGTGATCGCCATCGAAAACAACAAGCCCCAGGCCATCGAATCCATGCGCAAGGCCATCGCCAACGAGCAGCGCATGGAGGTCATGGTGCTCAAGACCAAGTTCCCCCAGGGCGGCGAGCGCAACCTGGTGCACGCCGTCACCGGCCGAAAGATGGCCAGCACCGATCTGCCGGCGAACCTGGGCTGCATCGTGGACAACGTCACGACGCTGGCGGCGATCTATCACGCCGTGTGCCTGAACGAGCCGCTGATGGAGAAGGGCTTCACCGTCACCGGCGACGCCGTGGCCGAACCCGGCAACTTCCTGGTGAAGATCGGCACGTCGTTCGCGGAGATCCTGGAGGCCGCGGGCGGCATCAAGGGCGACCTGAAGAAGCTCATCATCGGCGGCCCCATGATGGGCGTGGCCGCCACCGACCTGAACGTGCCCATCTGCAAGGCGTACAACGCGCTGATCTGCCTGAGCGAGGATCCCGTGGAGCTCGCCGAGGAGCAGATGACCGCCTGCATTCGCTGCGGCCGCTGCACCCGGGTCTGCCCCGTGGGCCTCACGCCCCAGGCGATGGCCGTGGCCGCCGAGAAGAAGGACTTTGCCCGCTACGAGAAGATTCACGGCTTGGATTGCCTGGCCTGCGGCAGCTGCACCTACATCTGCCCGGCCAAGCGGCCGCTGACGCAGCTGTTCAAGCAGACCAAGCAGATGATTCTTTCCCGCAGGAAGCGCTGAGGAGGTGGCGAAGATGAAGAAATTGAATGTATCCTCGTCCCCCCACGTAAGGAGCAGGCTGACCACCGGATCCGTCATGTACGACGTGGTCCTGGCGCTGATGCCGGCGACCTTCTTTGGCGTGTACCACTTCGGCTTCCACGCGCTGCTGATCATACTGATGAGCGTGTTCAGTGCCGTGGCGACCGAGTTCGTGTTTGACTACATCGCCCATCGCCCGAACACCGTGAAGGACGGCTCGGCGGTCGTGACCGGTCTGCTGCTGGCGCTCTGCCTGTCGCCCACGGTGCCGCTCTATATACCGTTCCTGGGCAGCCTGTTCGCGATCCTGGTGGTCAAGAGCCTGTTCGGCGGCCTGGGCCAGAACTTCATGAACCCCGCGCTGGCGGGCCGGTGCTTCCTGTTGATCTCCTTCGGCGCGGTGATGACCGACTTCGGCGTGGACGGACTCTCCAGCGCCACGCCGCTGGCGGTGCTCTCCACCGGCGGCAGCGTCAACGTCATCGACATGTTCCTGGGCTTCACCACCGGCGCCATCGGCATCAGCTGCGCGGCGCTCTTGCTGGGCGGCATCTACCTGCTCGCCACCGGCGGCATTACCTGGCAGATTCCGGTATCGTACCTGGGCTCCTTCGCCGTGGCGGTCTCGCTGCTGGGCCCGGTGGGCTTCAACGTCCGCTATCTGGCGGCGCAGTTCTGCGGCGGCGGACTGATGCTGGGCGCGCTGTTCATGGCGACCGACCCGGTCACCAGCCCCATCACCGCCGGCGGCCACATCGCCTACGGCATATTCATCGGCCTGCTCACGGCCATATTCCGCGTCTACGGCACGGCCACCGACTCCGTGAGCTACGCCATCATCCTCGGCAACATACTGGTGCCGCTGATCGACCGCATCTCGATTCCCAAGCCCTTCGGCCTGGGCGACAACGCCAAGAAGCCGAAGCCCACCATCCCGAAGGCCGCGGCGATCCTGACCTGCATCACGCTGCTGGCCGGTCTCGCGCTGGGTGCGGTCAACTTCATGACCAAGGACGCCATCGAGGCCCAGAACCTGGCTGCCAACATGGCCTCCTACTCCACCGTGGTGCCCGGCGCCGAGAGCTTCGGCTACGACGACGCCATCACCGCCAACGTGAAGGAGTACTCCGAGGAGACCTACGGCCGCGGCATGTACGGCAAGGTCTACATCAATGAGGTCGTGGTCGGACAGGACGCCTCCGGCAACACGGTCGGCTACGCGATCAACGTGACCAGTGCGGACGGCTTCGACGGCAACGTCAGCCTCTCCGTGGGCTTCGATCTCCAGGGCACGATCCAGGGCATCTCCTTTACGGAGCTGACCGAGACACCCGGCCTGGGCATGCGCGCCGACGAGGACGAGTTCAAGGGCCAGTTCACCGGCCGGAACGTTTCCAAGTTCACGCTGAACAAGGCCGGCGGCTCCACCGCGCAGGACGAGATCGACTCCATCTCCGGCGCGTCCACTACCTCCGGCGCGGTCGTCAACGCCGTCAACGCGGCCATTGACTTCTACGCCAACTACGTGCAGTAAGAAGGGAGGGGAAGTGCAATGAACAAGTATTTGGAGCGCATACGCAACGGCGTCGCCACGGAGAACCCCATCTTTATCCTCATGCTGGGCATGTGCCCCACGCTGGCGGTCACCACATCGGCGATCAACGGCCTGGGCATGGGCGTATCCACAATGGCGGTGCTGATTCTCTCGAACCTGGTGATCTCCCTGCTGCGCAAGCTGATCCCGGGGCAGGTGCGCCTGCCGGCCTACATCGTGATCGTCGCCTCGCTGGTGACGGTGGTGCAGCTGTTGATTCAGGCCTACGTGCCCTTCCTCTACAGCGCGCTGGGCATCTACATCCCGCTGATCGTGGTGAACTGCATCATCCTCGGCCGCGCGGAGGCCTACGCCGCGAAGAACCCGCCCGCGCTGTCCGCCTTTGACGGCATCGGCATGGGCCTGGGATTCACGCTGGCGCTGACGCTGATCGGCCTGGTGCGCGAGCTGCTGGGCGCGGGCACGGCCTTCGGCTTCCAGGTGATGCCCTCCTTCTACAAGCCCATCAGCATCATCATTCAGGCCCCCGGCGCCTTCCTGGTGCTCGCCTTCATCGTGGCGGTCATGAACGGCGCTAAGATTGCCACCAAGGCAAACGATAAGGTGAAGGGCTGCGACGGCTGCTGCGCCAAGTGCAGCCAGACCTGCGCCGACAGAAAGGAGGATGTGGCATGACTTCGCTGGTTATGATCGTGGTCACCGCCGCGCTGATCAACAACGTGGTGCTGAGCCAGTTCCTGGGCCTTTGCTCCTTCCTGGGCGTGTCGCGCCAGATCAAGACCTCGGCGAGCCTCGGCGCGGCGGTGATCTTCGTGATCACCATCGCCGCGGGCGTGGCGAATCTGCTCTACGATTTCGTGCTCGACCCGCTGGGGCTGAGCTACCTTCAGACCATCGTGTTCATACTGGTCATCGCCGCGCTGGTGCAGGTGGTGGAGATGTTCCTCAAGAAGACCATGCCGGCGCTGCACGCGGCGCTGGGCATCTACCTGCCGCTGATCACCACGAACTGCGCGGTGCTGGGCGTGGTGCTGACCAACGTGACCGCCGAGTACAACTTCATCCAGAGCGTGCTGGCCGGCTTCGGCACGGCGGTGGGCTACACCATCGCCATCGTGATCCTCGCTGGCATCCGCGAGCGGGTCGAGGACAACGAAAACATCCCGGCCCCGTTCCGGGGCGCTCCCATCGTGCTGCTGAGCGCTGCCCTGATGGCCATCGCCTTCATGGGCTTCAGCGGCCTGGCGTAAGGGGGTGGCGAGCGTGAGTATCATCATTGCGACAACCATCGTCCTGGCCGTGGTGGGCCTGCTGATCGGCCTGCTGCTGGTCTCGGCCAATGAAAAGTTCAAGGTGGAGGTCGATCCCCGCGAGGAGGCCGTGCGCGAGTGCCTGCCCGGCAACAACTGCGGCGGCTGCGGCATGGCCGGTTGCGACGCGCTGGCGGCGGCCATCGTCAAGGGCGAGGCCCCGGTCAACGGCTGCCCGGTGGGCGGCGAGAAGGTCGCGGCGCAGATCTCCAAGATCATGGGCGTGGAGGCGGAGTCCACCGGCAAGCACGTGGCATTCGTCAAGTGCGCCGGAACCTGCGAGGACGCGCCCCGCAAGTGCAACTACATCGGCATCCAGACCTGCGAGGCCGCGGCCATCATCCCCGGCAAGAGCATCAAGAGCTGCCAGTACGGCTGCCTGGGCTTCGGGAGCTGCGTCAAGGCCTGCCAGTTCGATGCCATCCACATCGTCAACGGCATCGCCGAGGTCGACCGAACCAAGTGCTACGGCTGCGGCGCCTGCGTGGCGACCTGCCCGCAGCACCTGATCGAGATCGTGCCGGACAACTCCGTGTACGCGGTGCGCTGCAGCAATCACGACAAGGGCGCGACCGTGCGGAAGGAGTGCGCCTCCGGCTGCTTCGGCTGCGGCGTCTGCGTCAAGCAGTGCGAGCACGAAGCCATCACCGTGGTGGGCAACCTCGCCCACATCGACGGCGACAAGTGCGTCGGCTGCGGCAAGTGCGCCGGCAAGTGCCCGGCAAAGATCATCCGCGTGAGGTGAGCGGCAAAGGGGGCGAAGCTGAAAGCTTCGCCCCCGCTCGTCGGCGGATGCAGAGGAGATGAAAGGCGGAGAACATCCGCAAAACAGGGGGATCGTCCGCACAGGACGATCCCCCGTTGAATATGGATCGCTCAGATGATGCCGTCCAGCAGGCGGCGCTCGATCTCCAAAACATCGGCCTGCTCGAAGCCAAACTTCACGCCCCTGTGGAGCATGTTTCGGACGCGCATCGCCTTTTTGCGAATGACCGCCATCTCAGATTGGCTGGTCACGCGGAAGTGCCTCCCAGCGAGCATGTATTCCCGCTCGACATACTTCACGGTCACCGGGAACATGTCCTGAATCAGAAAGGCCTCCTGCTTGCCGTTGTCCAGCTTTGCGATGTGCAGCAGATCGTTTTTCTTTCCCTCGTCGGCGCGCCTGTCGAGGATCGCCTGGTACTTTTGAATCTTGGAGCTCAGCGGGATCATCCAAAACAGACCCGTCCTTTGATCCCGAATGGCGCAATAGTGCGGGCGGTTCTGCTCCTTGTTTCCCTTCAGGTGCGGGTCTGGAAAATCTTCAAAGAAGGAATCGGAAATGATGTACAGTCCGGATTCGATCAGAGCGCTCTCCGTCATCATGCGTTTCTCCTTAGTAAAAGGCGGCCTCTGTTTCAAGGCCGCCTTGCCACCCGACCACTTGTATCCCGCATATCGGTCAGCGGATTACTTGCCACCCGACCACTTGTATCCCGCATATCGGTCAGCGGATTCCATCTCCATTATATGTCCGGCGCGGCAAATTGTCAAGCGGTTCCGCCGCTCTCGTGCGAACGAAGGGGAGCTTTGCTGCGGTTTGCGAAAATTTAACAATATGACGCACTTCATCGTCTTCAACGCGGTTCTCCAGATTCGCGTCTAATAGGTATTCCACACCGGCAGAAGCGCGACGCAGGACTTTTGCCCCTCGGATCTATGGGGGCAAAAGTCCGTCGCCCAAGCGCGGCAGCAAGAGGCTGCGGGCCCTGCCCGCCTACGGAGGGGTTTCATGAGCGATCAGGAGTTTACGATGCGGGTGCGCTCGATGGAGCGCAAGCTCTACCGCATCGCCCACGCCATCCTCTGGAGCGACGCCGATTGCGCCGACGCCATTCAGGAGGCGGTGTTCAAGGGCTGGATGAAGAAGTCCGGCCTGCGCGACGAGCGCTACTTCGAGACCTGGCTGGTGCGCATACTCATCAACGAGTGCCGCAGCCTGATCCGCAGGCAGCGCTTTTCCCCGCTGCCGCTGGACGCGGCCGTGGTCGGGCGCGGGGAGGAGCCCGGCGTGGACCTCGCGCTGCGCACGGCGCTGATATCGCTGCCGGAGAAGTACCGAACGCCGCTGCTGCTGCACCACCTGGAGGGCTACGACCTCCGGGAAACGGCGCAGATATTGAAGCTCACGCCCCAGTTGGTCAAGTCCCGGCTGCACCAGGCGCGCAAATTGCTACAGAGAAGACTGAACGCGGGAGATGAGAGCGAATGAAGCATCCGGATTACGACAGAGCCTTTCACCAGACACCCGACTACATCCGCTCCGCCATCGAGCTGGGCTTCATGAAGGGAAAGAAGCGGATGCGGGCGCGCCGCAGGGTCGCCGGAGCGCTGACCGCCGTCGCGGCGCTCGTGCTGCTGCTGAGCGCGGGCATCTACGGCGCGAGCCGCCTGGCCACAAATCGCCCGGACGACTGCATCGGCGGCTCGCGCGGCCCCAACGTGCTGAGCGCCGGAGGGCGGGGCGGACAGCCGGAGCCGAACCCCGTGCCCGAGATCACCGCTGCGCCGGAAGATACCGCCACGCCCACGCCTCCGCCCGCGGCCAGCGAACCGCGGGCGCAGGAGGCCACGCCCGCGCCGGTGGCCCATAATCAGGTGGCGCGCGAGGCGCTGGCCGCCGCCACGCCGGAACCCACGCCCGAGGCCCCCGCGCCAGGCGTCGAACCCACGCCCGCGCCCACGGCGTTCGACTCCGCTTCGGAGGGGGACGAAGGCGCTGTGGAAGCCGCGCTCCCACTGGCGGAGGAGGTCAACCCCGAATCCACGCCCACGCCCGAAGCTCCGACGCCGGGCATCGATCCCACGCCCGCGCCGGCAGCCCACGAATCGGCGGGGGAGGAGGCCGTTCCGCTCACGGCGGACGTCGAACCCACGCTCACGCCGGGCGTCGATGCCACGCCTGCATCGGAGTTGCCGCTGGTGCGTCTGAGCGCATACGCCGACGTGGGCGCGAATCCCTACTTTCACTTGGAGAACCCCTGCGGCGGCGCGGAGCTGCCCCAGGAGATGAACCTGGCGCTCGCGCTGGGGCAGGGGCTCGCGCCCTGCCCGGACTGCGTGGAGGGCAAGGGCTACCGGCCGCTGATGTTCCGCGCGGACGGCACGGGCGACGTCGCCATTCGCTACGCGCTCTGGTATACGGAGTCCGGCAGCTACTTCCACGTGGATGCCAACTGCAGCGGCATGGCGAGCGCGCGGGAGCACGGCATCGCGGAGGCCTTCGCCAGCGGCAAGCGCAGCTGCCCCGTCTGCATGGAGAACTGGGTCTGCGCCGTCGCGCTGGACGCGCCCGGCTCCGAGCCCGCGCTCATCCATGCGCTGGGCGAGGCGCAGGCGGAATACTTGCCCGAAGGCGCGTCGATCGCCGTCGAGCCCGCGCCCGCGACGGAGATCTATGAAGCCGCCGAGGTCGCGCCCGCTGCCGAGGCCGCGCTGGATGCGGTCTACTACGTGGAGGAGGGGAGCTACTTCCACGGGGAGGCGGACTGCCCGACGCTGCGCGCCGAAGAGGGCGGCGACTCCCCGGCGGAGGGCTCCGGCGTGGGCGTCGTCGTCATCGGGGGCAGCCTGATGGACGCCCTGCGCGCCGGAAAGGACGCCTGCCCGGACTGCCTGGCGGGCTGGGACTTCGTGGTCAACGCCGTGCCCACCGGGGAGAGCGCCGCGGAGGAGGAGTCGGAGGAGGCGGCCCCGAAGGCGTCGGAGGACTGGGAGATGGAGATTGCGGCCGTTCGCGCGGAGTCCATCGAGGAGGAGATCGCCACCGTGTACGCCGCGGCGGGCGCGGCGAGCCTCTACCACCGAAGCGAAGCCTGCGGCGGCGAGGTGCTGCCCCGGGCGCTGTCCGTCGAGCAGGCGCTGACCGAGGGCCTGGCGCCCTGCCCGGACTGCTTGCCCGCGGAGGAGTGCAGCCTGATCGCCTACTTCGAGAACGACGGCTCGCAGGTTTCCACCGAAGGGTTCTGGTACACCGAAGGCGGGAGATACTACCACTCCTCCATGTACTGCGACGGCATGTGGGGCGCGACGGTTCACGCCATCGCCGACGCCTTCGCCAGCGGCAAGGAGGCCTGCCCCCGCTGCATGGACGGCTGGACCTTCGCCGTGCGGCGCGCGGCGGTAGGCGCTTCGGCCGCGCCCGAACCCACGCCGCCACCCGTCGAAGCGGCGCTCTCCACGCCTGCGCGGTTTGCGATGGTGGAGGCCACGCCCGCGCCGGGGGAGGCCTCGCATGAGACGGCAAGCGCGCCGCCGGTGGAGTACGTCATCACCGATGGCTCGAAGGCCGGCGCGGAGCTGAACGGCGGCATGCTCGCCATTTCCGAGGCGGCGCAGAGCGCTGAGGAGGAGATTGCGGAGGGGGACGGCGCGCCCTATGACATCTCGCACAGGTTCTACTACACGCCCAAGGGCCAATACTACCACATGAGGTCCGATTGCTCCGGCATGACCGGCGCGAAGCGGCACAGCGCCGCCGAGACCGCCGCCAGCGGCAAGAGGCACTGCCCGGTTTGCATCGGCGACCGCATTGAGTTCTACTGGCTGCCCGCGCCCCAGGAGGACGGAGACTACGACGTGCCGAAGCTGTACGACGCGGCAAAGGATTCCTGGATGCCGGTGGTCTGGAGCGACGCGGGCAACGTGTTCGTGCCGCTCAATCCGGACGGCGGGCAGCCGAATTACTATCACGTCAACCCCGAATGCTTCGGCATGGGCGGCGCGAAGATGATCCTCTGGGACGAGGCCAAGGCGAGTGGCCTCGGCCCCTGCCCGGCCTGCCTGCCGGTGTGGAACTCCGGCGGCAGCCAAACGATCTGCTACGCCTCCGACGGCGATTCCCTCTACCACGCCGACCCGAACTGCTCCGGCATCCCCTGGACGCGGGAGCTCACGGAGCTCGCCGCCCAGGCCGAGGGCAGGCTGCGCTGCCCGCTGTGCGCGAGCGCTCCCGCCGCCTGGACGGAGGTCCGAAGCGAGCTCGGCGCCTCCATCGCCGCCGCCTATCCCGGCTGGAGCTTCGAGCGCGCCGACGAGTTCGACGACCGCACCGAGTGGTTCATCTCCAACGGCAGGGAGGCCCTGCGCGCCGCGATCTTCCGTTTCGCGGAGGACGGCGAAGCCTCCGAAAACCCCGTCCTCGAACTCACCCTCGAGCACGGCGACACCGCCACCCGCTTCTTCCCCCAAAGCTTCATCGAATCCCTCCCCGCTCCGCTGGATGCAATCCAAAGCGCAGCCGCCCCCAAGAGCATCTTCACCCTCCGCCTGGAGTACTCCCACGGCCAACCAACCGCCTTCACCGCCGGCGAAACCACCGGCAAGGAAACCAAATACACAAACTGGACCATCCTCCCAAACGGCACCACCAAAACCATCCCCCAAAACTAGCGGGCAGGGCCCGCGGCCACCTGCTGCCGCGTTTAAGCGACGGACTTTGGGCGGCATAAGGCCGACCACCCAAAGTCCTGCGGCGCGTTTCTAAAGGAACCAAAGTACGAAGCGACGAAATCCTGCCCGTAGATTATGGGCAGGATTTCTGCGTGTAGGGAACGGGGGGGGGGAAAAAACAAAAGGATACTAGCGCAGCAACGAAGGAAACCGAAGAGCGAACACGCCCCTTTCCCCGCGTCCCCCCACGCTGCGGGCGAAGCCCGCAGCCCCCCGGCCGCCGCGAGCGTTTAAAACGCGGCGCAACGAAACCTCCGCAATGCGAACCATCCCCGGTAGCCCTCGTATCCCAAAAACCAAAGGCTACAGAGGGCCGGTATTGTCGGCCCGATAACCGAACGTTCCGCAAGAAGTACTAACGCCAACCCCGGGTCCAGGGCCGCAGCCCTGGTCAGGAAAGGGAGGGGAGAATCCAAGGAGGGAACGGGGAGCGCTTGACGCTCCCCATCTCTCCTTGGCCCCCCGGGAGGGGCCCCTGCCGTGAGGCAGCATCGGCGATGCGTAAGCATCGCCGATGACCGGAATCCCCAGTGGGGATTCCGAAAACCCATGCCGCCTGAAAGGCGGCATCGCCGTGAGGCGCAAATCCCACGCCGTGAGGCGTCCACGTGCCCGGCAGGGCACCCTTGCCGCAAAGCAAGCATCCTCCCGCAAGAACCATGGGGAATCGATAAGGGGCCCCCCACCCCCCTTATCTTGAGAAGATTTTACGCTATCTTGCCATCCTGAAAAATCACCATTGACGCCCAATTGCAAAACAAATATAATAGATGGTAAGAAAAAACCTTCAGGAGGGTACATATAATGGACGAAAATCGCATTCTCAAGGGTTACGAATACGCGAAGGAGGTCTACGGCGCCGCAGGTGTTGACGTCGACGCCGCGATGAAGCGCGCGGACGCCATCCCGGTCTCTATGCATTGTTGGCAGGGCGACGACGTGATCGGCTTCGATGGCTCCGGCTCCCTCGACGGCGGCATCCAGACCACCGGCGACTACCCCGGCCGCGCCCGCACCGCCGACGAGCTCAGAAGCGACATCGACTTCGCCCGCACCATGATCCCCGGCGCGACGAAGCTGAACCTCCACGCCAGCTACGCCGAGAAGCACGGCAAGAAGATCGACCGCGACGCCTACACCATCGCCGAGTTCCAGACCTGGGTGGACTGGGCCAAGCAGAACGGCATCGGCCTGGACTTCAACCCCACCTACTTCTCCCATCCCATGATGGACGGCAACTTCTCGCTGTCCAGCTCGGACGAGAAGAAGCGCCGCTTCTGGATCGAGCACGGCAAGCGCTGCCGCGAGATCGGCCTGGAGTTCGCCAAGCAGCTCGGCCAGCCCTGCGCCATCAACTACTGGATGCCCGACGGCCACAAGGACACCTGCGTGGACACCAAGATCTACCGCGACCGCATGACCGCCTCGCTGGACGAGATCTTCGCCGATAAGTCCATCACCCAGCAGGACGTGCCCTGCTCGCTGGAGAGCAAGCTGTTCGGCATCGGCGTGGAGAGCTACACCGTGGCCAGCCACGAGTACAGCCTCGGCTACGCGCTCACCCACGGCATCTACTACACGCTGGACTCCGGCCACTTCCACCCCACCGAGGTGATCTCCGCCAAGATCAGCGCCGTGCTCCAGTTCATGGATAAGATCCTGCTGCACGTGTCCCGCGGCATCCGCTGGGACAGCGACCACGTGATCGCGCTGGACGACGAGCTGCAGCGCATCATGGACGAGATCGTGTTCAACGGCTTCGAGAACCGCGTGTTCATCGGCCTGGACTACTTCGACGCCGCCATCAACCGCATCGCCTGCTGGGCCATCGGCATGCGCAACGCCCGCAAGGCGCTGCTCAACGCCTGCCTGGCCAACAGCGAAGCCATGCGCAAGGCCGAGGCCGAGGGCGACAATACCAGCCGCTTCGCGCTGCTCGAGGAGCGCAAGAGCCTGCCCGCCGGCGCCGTCTGGGACTACTACTGCCTGACCCACAATGTGCCCACCGGCATCGACTGGCTGGAGAGCGTCAAGAAGTACGAAGCCGACGTGCTCACCAAGCGCTGAGAGAGGAGCCATAGATGAAGAAGATACTGAACCTGCTGGCCTTCGACCTGGGCGCCAGCAACGGCCGCGCCATACTTGGCCGCTTCGATGGCGATAAGGTCGAGATGCGCGAGCTGCACCGCTTCGAGAATAACTTCACCGAGATGAACGGCGTGTGCTACTGGGACCTGCCCTACCTCTATGAGCAGCTCAAGAAGGGCCTGCTGGCCTTCAAGCACGCGGATCTCGGCGAGCTGGACTGCTGCGGCATCGACACCTGGGGCGTGGACTACGGCCTGCTGGACCGCAACGGCCACCTGCTGAGCAATCCCCGGGCCTACCGCATGAGCGTGGACGAGGACATGACCCGCGTGTGGGAGACCGTGCCCCACGCCACGCTGTTCGAGCGCACCGGCATCGCCACGATGAACTTCAACACCATCTACCAGCTCGCCCGCCGCAAGGCCGAGGGCGACGTGGCGCTGGAGAACGCCGAGCTAATGCTGATGCTGCCCGACCTGCTGGCCTACTTCCTGACCGGCGAGAAGCGCAACGAGTACACCAACGTCACGACCTCCATGCTCTATAACCCCACCACCAAGGACTGGGATTGGCAGACCATCCGCGAGCTGGGGCTGCCGGAGAAGATCTTCGCGCCCATCGACCGCGCCGGCACCGTGCGCGGCCACCTGCGGCCGGAGCTCTGCGCGGAGCTGGGCATCAACCCCGCGGCGCTGGCCGCCGTGGGCACCCACGACACCGCCTCCGCCGTGGCCGCCATCCCCGGCAGCGGAAGCTTCGCCTTCTGCTCCAGCGGCACCTGGTCGCTCTTCGGCGTGGAGACGGACCAACCGATCCTCACCCCCGAGGTGCGCGACGCCAACTTCTCCAACGAGGGCACGATCCAGGGCGGCTTCAGGCCCCTCAAGAACATCATGGGCCTGTGGCTGATTCAGGAGTGCAGGCGCGACTGGATCAAGCAGGGCCGGAACTACTCCTGGAACGACATCGTGATCGAGGCCCAGAAGGCCGCGCCGCTGCGCTCCATCATCGACGCCGACTACGGCGAGTTCTTCGCCGCCGGCAACATGGAGAAGAAGATCCAGGCCTACTGCGAGCGCACCGGCCAGCCCGTGCCGCAGACGGTGGGCGAGGTCGCCCGCTGCATCTACGAGAGCCTGGCGCTCAAGTACCGCTGGGCGCTGGAGCGGCTGGAGGAGATCAAGGGCAAGCGGATCGACACGCTGAACATCGTGGGCGGCGGCATCCAGAATAAGCTGCTGAACCAGATGGCGGCGGACTCGCTGGACCGGAAGGTCATCACCGGCCCGGTGGAGGGCGCGGCAATCGGCAACCTGCTGGCCCAGGCGATGGCGCTGGGCGCGGTGAAGGACATCGACGACCTGCGCCGCGTGGTTCGCAATAGCGAGGATGTGCATGAGTATACGCCCAACCATACCCCCGAGTGGGAGGACGCCTACCAGCGGCTGCTGAAGCTGCTGTAAGGCAGGAATCGAAGGGCCGCTCTCCAGGGAGAGCGGCCCTTCAGACCGCTGACAAAGCCAAGTCAGCGGTTTTTTTTTCACAAAAGGCGAGGAACCAAAAGGGAAAACGAGGGG
>CANQGC010000003.1 GCA_947600345.1 uncultured Clostridia bacterium | reverse complement strand
AAGGGGCAGGAGGAAGCGCCCATCTCCCTGAACATTCCGCTGGTCTCCGCGATCATGCAGTCCGTGTCCAACGACACGATGGCCATTGCGCTCGCGCGGGAGGGCGGAATGTCGTTTATCTACGGCTCCCAGAGCATCGAGGATGAGGCCGCGATGGTGGCGCGCGTCAAGAGCTACAAGTCCGGCTTCGTGGTCAGCGACTCCAACGTCCGCCCGGATCAGACGCTGGCGGACATACTGGCGCTCAAGGAGAAGTACGGCCACTCCACCGTGGCCGTCACCGAGGACGGCATGCCCAACGGCAAGCTCCTGGGCGTGGTCACCAGCCGCGACTACCGCGTGTCCCGCATGGACACCAGCGAGCTGGTTTCGAGCTTCATGACGCCGCTTTCCAAGCTGATCACCGCCCCGGCGGACACCACGCTCAAGACTGCCAACGACATCATCTGGGAGCACAAGCTCAACAGCCTGCCCATCGTGGACGAGAACGGCTGCCTGATGTACTTCGTGTTCCGCAAGGACTACTCCCAGCACAAGGAGAACCCGCTGGAGATGCTGGACTCCAAGAAGAGCTACATGGTCGGCGCGGGCATCAACACGCTGGACTACGAGAAGCGCGTTCCGGCGCTGATCGAGGCCGGCGCGGACGTATTGTGCATCGACTCCTCCGAGGGCTACAGCTGCTGGCAGGCCAAGACGCTCAAGTTCATCCGCGAGAAGTACGGCGATTCCGTGAAAGTCGGCGCCGGCAACGTGGTCGACCGGGACGGCTTCTTCTTCCTGGCCGAGCAGGGCGCGGACTTCGTGAAGGTCGGCATCGGCGGCGGCTCCATCTGCATCACCCGCGAGACGAAGGGCATCGGCCGCGGCCAGGCCAGCGCGCTGATCGAGGTGGCGGCGGCCCGGGACGAGTACTTCGCCAAGACCGGCATCTATGTGCCGATCTGCTCCGACGGCGGCATCGTGCACGACTACCACATGACGCTGGCGCTGGCGATGGGCGCGGACTTCATCATGCTGGGCCGCTACTTCGCCCGCTTCGACGAGAGCCCGACCCAGAAGCTGATGATCAATGGCACCTACGTGAAGGAGTACTGGGGCGAGGGTTCGAACCGCGCCCGCAACTGGCAGAGGTACGACCTGGGCGGCAAGAGCAAGCTGAGCTTCGAGGAGGGCGTGGATTCCTACGTCACCTACGCGGGCTCGCTGCACGACAATGTGAACAAGAGCCTGTACAAGGTCAAATCCACCATGTGCAACGTGGGCGTGACCACGATCCCGGACCTGCAGCGGGACGCGAAGCTGACGCTGGTGTCGTCGGTGAGCATCGTCGAGGGCGGCTACCACGACGTGATCCTGCACGGGACCAAGCGGGAGGGCTGACGCACGGCGGGGAGCGGGTGCGAGGCGCCGCGCTCCCCTTCCTTCGCCGCGGCATCGCGGCGTTTTTTGTGCCCCGCTGGCGGCTGCCCGGCGAGGTTCGCACGCCCGCAGGGGGCAAAAAATCCATATCCATGTTAATTGTTCTATCTTCGCGGAAATGCGCTTGACAGGCGAAAATATAAGCGTATAATATTACATGCTTTATGCATATATATTCAGAAACATACGGGTGATACGCCATGCATTCCATATTTATAGACGGCCGCAACGGCACGACCGGATTGCGCATCGTGGAGCGGCTCTCGGGCAGGAAGGATGTCGAGCTCCTCTCGCTGCCGGAGGAGAGGCGCAAGGATCCCGCGGCGCGCAAGGAGATACTGAATTCCTGCGACGTGGCGCTGTTGTGCCTGCCGGACGCGGCGGCCATCGAGGCGGTGGGGATGATCGAGAATCCCGCCGTGCGCGTGCTGGACGCCTCCACGGCGCACCGGGTCGCGCCGGGCTGGGTCTACGGCTTCCCGGAGCTCTCGAGCGAGCAGCGCTCGAAGATCCTCTCCTCGAAGCGCATCGCGGTGCCGGGCTGCCACGCCAGCGGCTTCATCGCGCTGGTTGCGCCGCTGGTAAAGGCAGGCATCGTTCCGAGGGACGCGCTGCTCTCCTGCCACTCGATCACCGGCTACAGCGGCGGCGGCAAGAAGATGATCGCCGAGTACGAGGCCGAGGGCAGGAATGTCGAGCTGGATTCCCCGCGCCAGTACGGCCTGACGCAGAGCCACAAGCACCTGCCCGAGATGCGGAAGGTTTCCGGGCTGGACGTGGCGCCGATCTTCTGCCCCATCGTGTCGGACTTCTACAGCGGCATGGTGGTGACGGTGCCGCTGTTCCCGCAGCAGCTGGCGGGCGGCGCGAAGGTTTCCGACATTGAGGCGGTGTACCGCGAGACCTACGCCGGGCCCATTGTGGTCTGCGACGATGTTTCGAGCGGCGGCTTCCTGGCGGGCAACGCGGCGGCGGGCACGGACCGGATGCACATCTGCGTGCAGGGCAACGAAGAGCGGATATTGCTGACCGCTGCCTACGACAACCTGGGCAAGGGCGCTTCGGGCGCGGCGGTGCAGCTTCTCAATCTCATCCTCGGCGCGGACGAGACCGAGGGACTGGAGGGTATCGAATGAAATTCATCGACGGCGGCGTCTGCGCCGCGAAGGGATTCGCGGCTTCCGGCGTGCACTGCGGTGTGCGCAGGAACCATTCCAAGCGGGACTTGGCGCTGATCTACAGCGAGGCGCGCTGTGCGGCGGCGGCGGTGTACACCCGCAACCTGGTGAAGGGCGCGCCCATCGCGGTGGACAGGGCGAACCTGGCCGACGGCTACGCTCAGGCGGTGGTCTGCAACAGCGGCAACGCGAACACCTGCAACGCCAACGGCGTGGAGATCGCCGAGGGCATGTGCGAACTGACGGCGAAGGCTTTGAATATCGATCCGAAGGACGTGATCGTGTCCTCGACGGGCGTGATCGGCCAGCCGATGACGCTCGATCCCTTCGTGACGGGCATCCCCGCCGCGGCGGCTGCCCTGGGCCCGAACCACGGCGACGCGGCGGAGGCGATACTGACGACGGACACCCACGCCAAGGAGGTGGCGGTGTCCTTCGAGCTGGGCGGCGTGGAGTGCCGCATGGGCGGCATGGCGAAGGGCTCGGGCATGATCCATCCGAACATGGCGACGATGCTGGTGTTCATCACCACCGACGCGGCGGTATCGCCCGCGATGCTACAGAAGGCGCTCAGCGACGTGGTGGACTACACGTTCAACATGGTAAGCGTGGACGGCGATACCTCCACGAACGACACCTGTGCGGTGCTGGCGAACGGCATGGCGGGCAATCTGCCGGTGGCGGAGGATGGCGAGGATTACGAAGCCTTCCGCGCGGCGCTGTATGAGGTGATGCGCGGGTTGAGCCGGGAGATCGCCGGGGACGGCGAGGGCGCGACGAAGCTATTGGAGTGCACCGTGCGCGGGGCCTGGGATTTGGTGACCGCGCGGGTGGCGGCGAAGGCGGTGATCTGCTCGTCTTTGGTCAAAGCGGCGATGTTTGGCGCGGATGCGAACTGGGGCCGGGTGCTCTGTGCGCTGGGGTACTGCGGGCGGGACATCGACGTGACGAAGATCGACATGGACTTTGCGTCTGCGGCGGGCAGGATTGCCATGTGCCGGAGTGGCGCGGGGGTGGAGTTTTCTGAGGATGAGGCGAAGAAGATTCTGCTGGAGAGGGAAATTCATATTGAGGTGAACCTGAATGCCGGGGAGGCGGAGGCCACGGCGTGGGGGTGCGACTTGACGTATGACTATGTGAGGATTAACGGGGATTATCGGACGTAATGCGGAGCTTGGGTTGAGATTCGCGGCGTTTTAGAGAGTTAGTGGCGGCTGTCTGGTTCGGGTAGCTTTGGCTACCCGAACCTACCCCGCGCCGCGGCGGCCCGCGGTATGGCTATGGTGGAGCCTTGGTGCGGATTGCCGGAGCTTGCATTGACACCGCGGGCCGCCCCTTGGCTCCCCTGAAAAGGGAGCTGGCACGCGAAGCGTGACTGAGGGGTTACGCTGGGCTCCGCCCAGACCCGGTTCGGGCGCTGCCCGGACCTGCTTAAGGGGCTTTGCCCCTTAAGAATCCTCACCAAGGAACCTGAGGTTCCTTGGATTCTCCCTTCTGGGGTTACGGTGATAGTTCGGACTTATGAGGTGAATCGGTTTATGGACAACGCGAAGCGTGCGGAAGTGCTGGTGCAGGCGCTTCCCTACATTCAGAAGTATGCGGGTAAGATCATCGTCGTCAAGTTCGGCGGCAGCTCCATGGTCTCCGAGGAGCTCTGCGGCGCCGTCATGGGCGACATTACCCTGCTCACCCAGGTCGGCCTGCGCATGGTGCTCGTCCACGGCGGCGGGCCCGACATCAACGCCATGCTCAAGCGCGTCAACAAGCAGTCCGAGTTCGTCAACGGCCTGCGCGTCACCGACGATGAGACCATGGAGATCGCCCAGATGGTGCTCTGCGGCAAGATTAACAAGAACCTGGTCTCCCAGCTCCACCAGCACGGCGGGCGCGCGCTCGGGCTCTCCGGCATCGACGGCCACATGATCGAGGCCGTGCAGAAGGATCCCGCGCTGGGGCACGTGGGCGAGATCGTGAAGGTCGATCCCCAGGTGATTCTCGACGCTTTGGATCACGGCTACATACCGATCATCTCCACCATCGCCACGGACACCGAGGGGCACAGCCTGAACATCAACGCGGACACCGCCGCCGCCGCCATTGGCGTGGCGCTGCACGCGGAGAGCGTCATCGCGCTGACGGACACCCCCGGTATCCTGCGCGACAAGGACGACGAGAACACGCTGATCTCCCGCATCTACCTGGACGAGGCGCCGGCGCTGATGGCGGACGGCGTGATCTCCGGCGGCATGATCCCGAAGATCGAGTGCGCCTGCAAGGCCATCGAAAAGGGCGTGCGGCGGATGTTCATCATCGATGGCAGGGTCAAGCATTCGATCCTGATCGAGCTCCTGACCGACGAAGGCATGGGAACGATGTTCCGGCTGAGGTAATCCGGCTGAGATAATGGATGAGGTGATATTATGAATTCGATCTTTGAGAAGGACAAGGCTTATGTGGCCGGGACCTACGGCCGCTTTCCGATTCAGCTGGTGCGCGGCAAGGGCGCGCTGGCCTGGGATGTGGACGGCAAGGAGTACATCGACCTGGGCAGCGGCATCGCGGTGAACGTGCTGGGCATCGGCGACGACCAGTGGATCGCCGCCGTGACCGCGCAGCTGGGCGCGATTCCGCACACATCGAACCTCTACTACACCAGCCCCTGCGCGGAGCTGGCGGAGATGCTGTGCCAGCGCACGGGCTTGAAGAAGGTGTTCTTCGGCAACTCCGGCGCGGAGGCGAACGAGTGCGCCATCAAGACGGCGCGCAAGTGGGGCCTGGACACCTACGGCCCGGGGCACCACACCATCATCACGCTGAAGAACAGCTTCCACGGCAGGACGATCGCCACTTTGACGGCCACGGGCCAGGATTCCTTCCACACGAACTTCGGGCCGTTCCCGGAGGGCTTTGTCTACGCCACGGCCAACGACCTGGCGGACGTGAAGCGGCTTTCTGAGGAAAACGCCTGCTGCGCGGTGATGCTGGAGTGCGTGCAGGGCGAGGGCGGCGTCGTGGCGCTGGATCAGGAGTTCCTGACCGGCGTGGAGGCGCTGTGCCGGGAGAAGGGCATGCTGCTGGTGATCGACGAGGTGCAGACGGGCAACGGCCGCTGCGGCGAGCTCTACTCCTACATGTGCTTCGGCCTGCATCCGGACATCGTGACCACGGCGAAGGGCCTGGGCGGCGGACTGCCCATCGGCGCGTGCATGCTGGGCGAGCGCGTGGAGAACACGCTGACGCCGGGCACCCACGGCTCGACCTTCGGCGGCAACCCGGCGGTGTGCGCGGGCGGGCTGAGCATCCTGAGCCGCATCGACGACAAGCTGCTGGCCGAGGTGCGGGAGAAGTCGGACTACATCGTGAAGGAGCTCAGCGGCGCTCCGGGCGTGAAGAGCGTGACGGGCCTGGGGCTGATGCTGGGCATCGACCCGGTGCGCCCGGCGCGGGAGGTCGCGGAGCGCGGCATCGAGCGCGGCGTGCTGGCGCTGACGGCGAAGACGAAGGTGCGCCTGCTGCCCCCGCTGACGATAACGATGGACCAGCTGAAGGAGGCCGTGGCGCGGCTGAAAGAAGCGCTTAAGGCAACACCGCACAGATAAGGTGGTCGGCAGGCGAATGAATTTTTCGTCAGATGCGCTTGCAAATTTTGCAGGCTTGCTGGTTGCAAGTCAAGAAATTTGCAAGTGCAGATGGCGGAAAAGGCATCGCCTGACGCGCCGCCGTTCTGTGCGGTGTTGCCTTAAACCCTGACGCGGCCCGGCTCGCGCGGAGCGATCATCGAAGTACGACGCAGGACCCTGGCCCCGCATTGGGGCCAGGGTCCTGTGTTTATGCGTGGCGGAGGGAGTTTGCGCGCCCGCCCATGAGCGCCTTCGGCACATCCGGCGGGCGCGCTTCCCTCATCCCGGCCTGCGGGCCCACTTGAAGTGCTGCCGATACCAGTCGGTGAAGCTGTTGACCTGCACCTTTCCGGCGCTCTTGCTGGCCTCCACGAACCTGCCGCTACCCAGGTAGATGGCCGTATGGTCCACGCGGCCGTTGCCCGTGGTATCGAAGCACAGCACGTCACCGGCCCGCAGGCGCGACAGGCTGGCGATCTTCCGGTAGCGCCCGTCGGCGGCCTGCTCGGCCGCCGTTCCCTTCATGGGATAGCCGCCGGCCGCCATGCAGTACTGCACGAAGGACGAGCAGTTGAAGCTGTCCGGAGGATTGGCGTTCACCGCGTAGCTCCGCCCCAGCAGCGATCCGACCAGCCGCAGCACCTTCTCCCCCGGCCCGCGCGAGTTCTGGGCGGGCGGCTGCGGCTTCTGGCTCGACAGCGTGCCGGGCTTCATCAGCCCCAGCGCGCCGCAGCCGCTCGCCACCAGGTACTTGCCGTCGATCGTGCCCAGCACGCACACGCGGGCGCCCTTCGAAACCGTGCCCAGCTTCCTGCCGGAGACGCTGTAGACCGCGGCGGCGCAGATGGCATAGCCCGGCGCCCGGGAGGCGGGCGCCAGGCTGCTCAGCGGCATGTAGCCCACGCGGCCCTTGTAGCGCACCTGCGCGCAGCCGCTTTTGATGGCCGTGACGCTCACCTGCAGCCCCGGCGGCGCCTGAACGTGGGCGGAATCCCGGGACGCGCTCCTGTACACCGGGGCGGAGAACCTGACCTTTGCGAATACGGAGGCGCGCGCGGAGGGGCCGGTTCCCGCCAGCAGAGCGGCAGTCAGCAGGATGGCGGCGGCGCGGCGCATGCTTCGAAAATTCATCCCGTACTTCTCCCAAATCGCGTGATTTTCGCGAATTCTTTCGCTATGTGGGAATCATATGCCGCAATTCATGAACGTATGCGGCCGCGCGCGCGATTCGTCAGCATTCGCGGCGGATTGGGCCGAATGCGCGCCAAAGCCGCCCCCGGCGGGAGGGCGGCTTTGGCCTGCGATGCGATGGAATTCAGGGGAAGGGATTTCATCCGCTTCGATGCGAAGGCGGGAGGGATGTGGAGAAACCGGCGGTTCTCCGGGTCGTACGCGCTCCGAAAAATTTTTTGAATCGTGTGGAAACCAGCGGGATTTCTGCACCAAATATTTTTCCGTTCGGTTCAAAACGGCGCATTTCCAGTGTGAAAAACTTTTCGCCGCCGGTGCGCTGCCATCGAAAATTTTTCTTTAAGTGCGGCGAAGCTATTGACAAAGGCGCGCCAGGCGGCTAATATAGCATATGGGGGTGGATTGCCGCTCCCCGCGCCCGGCCGCCGGATTCCTCCGGCAGCCTTTGCGGGAAAAGCTCACAGCTCGCGCAGGGCGTCGATCAGCGCGGTCTTTCCGGCCGCCTTCTCGTCCTTGTCCTTGATCTTGCGGGCGGGAATTCCGGCGACCACGGTGTTCGGCTCCACGTCGGAGATGACCACCGCCCCGGCGGCGACCACCGCGCCCCGGCCGATGCGCACGCCCTCGATGACCACGGCGTTCGCGCCGATGAGCACGTCGTCCTCGACGATGACCGGCGTGGCGCTGGCGGGCTCGATCACGCCGGCGAGCACCGCGCCCGCGCCCACGTGGCAGTGCTTGCCCACGGTCGCGCGGCCGCCCAGAATGGCGCCCATGTCGATCATCGTGCCCTCGCCGATGACCGCGCCGATGTTGATCACCGCGCCCATCATGATCACGGCGTTGTCGCCGATCTCCACCTGGTCGCGGATGATTGCGCCGGGCTCGATGCGAGCGTTGACGTCCTTCTTGTCCAGCAGCGGGATCGCCGAATTGCGGCAGTCGTTCTCGACCACCAGGTCGTCGATCTCGGCCGCGTGGGATTCGAGGATCGGCTTGAGCTCGTTCCAGTCGCCGAAGATCACGCGCGTGCCGTTGCACATGGGGAATACCTTCGCGCTCCCGAAGCCGATGTCCGCCTGCGAGCGGAGGAAGACGCGCACCGGCGTCTGCTTCTTCGAGGTGCGGATGAGTTCGATGATTTCCTGTGCGTTCATGCTTGACGCCTCCCGTATTGCGATTCTGCCCTACAGCATAGCACCGGGAAGCGATGGATGCAATCACAACTACGTTATTTTGGGAGGAAGCCATGTCCCGCATCACAGACGACCGCCGCGCCCTGCACCGGATCCCCGAGCTCGACCGGGATCTGCCCCGCACGATGGAATACCTGCGCGGCGCGCTGGGCGGCTTGCGCTGCGCGCTGTCCTCCCCCATCCCCGGTTCGCTGTGCGCCTGGTTCGACAACGGCGCGGAGCGGGCGCTGGCCTTCCGCAGCGACGCCGACGCGCTGCCGGTGTGCGAAGCCACCGGCGCGGCCTACGCCTCGACCCACCCCGGCAGGATGCACGCCTGCGGCCACGACGGCCACATGGCGATGCTGCTGGAGCTGGCGCGCAGGCTGGACGGCATGGAGAGCGACCGCAACTACCTGCTGATCTTCCAGCCCGCCGAGGAGACCACCGGCGGCGCCCACGACATCTGTGAATCCGGCATACTGGCCGAGCGAAGGGTCGAGGCGCTGTTCGGCATGCACCTGTGGCCGGGGCTGGAGAAGGGGCAAATCTTCAGCCGCCCGGGCGAGATGATGGCCCGCTCCTGCGAGGTCACGATCGACATAACGGGCAAGTCCTGCCACATCGCCCAACCCGAGGGCGGGCGCGACGCGCTGCGCGCGGCGGTGGACCTGCTGGGCCGCGCCCGGGAGATCGAGGCGAACCAGCCCGAGGGCGCGACCCGGGTGCTGAACTTCGGCCGCATGGAGAGCGGCACCGCCCGCAACGCCCTGAGCGCGCGCACCCACATCGAGGGCACGCTGCGCGCCTTCCAGGACGAGATCTTCTTCGGCATGCGCGACGCGCTGTTCGCCGCGGCGGACGAGATCGCCGCCGCCACCGGCTGCCCGATCACCATCACCACCAGCGAGGGCTACCCCGCCGTGATGAACCCGCCGGAGCTGTGCGAACGGGTGCGCGAATGCGGCATCGAATTCGAGCCGCTCGCCAGGCCCGCGATGACCACGGAGGACTTCTCCTGGTACCAGCGCTACGTGCCAGCGCAGTTCTTCTTCCTCGGCCTGGGCGGCGTACCGCCGCTCCACGCCGCCAACTTCGACTTCGACGAGTCCGTACTCCAGGCGGGCGCGGACTTTTACGAACAACTGGCGCGAAACTTCCGCGCCTGAACACGACCACCAAGGAGGTAGAGTATCATGTCCAGCAACACCATCTTCAAGGGGATCGCCACCGCGCTGATCACCCCGTTCAAGGCCGACGGCAGCGTCGATTACGAGGCGTACGGCAGGATCATCGACTGGCAGATCGAGAGCGGCATCGACGCCCTCGTGAGCTGCGGCACCTCGGGCGAGAACCCGACGCTGTCCGACGCGGAGCACCAGGAGGTGGTGCGCTTCGCCATCGAGCGCACGAACCACCGCGTGCCGCTGATCGCCGGCACCGGCAGCAACGACACCCGCCACGCCATCGAGATGACGAAGTTCGCCTGCGAGGCCGGCGCGGACGCCGTGCTGGTCGTCACGCCCTACTACAACAAGGCCACCCAGAACGGCCTGGTGCAGTCCTTCGGCGCCATCGCCGACGCCAGCACCGTGCCGGTGATCGTCTACAACGTGCCCTCCCGCACCGGCTGCGGCATCCAGCCCGCCACCTATCTGAAGCTCGCCGAGCATCCGAAGATCCGGGCCATCAAGGAGGCCAACGGCAACATCTCCTCCATCGTGGAAACCATGTCGCTGGTCAAGGGCAAGCTCGACCTCTACTCCGGCAACGACGACCAGATCGTGCCGATCCTGTCCACGGGCGGCCTGGGCTGCATCTCGGTGCTCTCCAACGTGATGCCCAAGGAGACCTGCGAGATCACGAAGCGCTACTTCGCCGGCGACGTCGAGGGCGCGGCGGAGCTGCAGATGAAGTACCTGCCGCTGATCAAGGCGCTGTTCTGCGAGGTCAACCCGATCCCGGTCAAGGCCGCGATGGCCGCGATGGGCCTGTGCGAGGACGTGCTGCGCCTGCCGCTGACGCCCATGGAGCCGGCCAACCGCGAGCGGCTGCTCGACTGCATGCGCAAGGAGGGCCTGGTCAAGTGAGAATCATCATCAACGGCGCCTGCGGGCGCATGGGCAGCGCGCTGGCCGCGGTGCTCGCCGAGGCCCAGCGCCACGAGATCGTCGCCCGCGTGGACGTGAACGCCGCCTGGCCGGGCGTGCTGACCAGCCTGGACGCCTGCCCCGACGCCGACGTCATCATCGACTTCTCCCACCACAGCTCGGTCTGCAAGCTGCTGGACTACGCCGAGGCGAAGAAGCTTCCGGTCGTGATCTGCACCACCGGCCACGACGCCACCGAGCTCGCGCGCATCGAGGAGGCCGCGAAGCGCATTCCGCTGTTCCACAGCGGCAACATGTCCGTGGGCGTGGCGATGCTCTGCCGCATGGCGAAGGACTGCGCCCGGATGTTCCCCGAGGCGGACATTGAGATCGTGGAGACCCACCACAAGCACAAGATCGACGCCCCCAGCGGCACCGCGAAGATGCTCTTCGAATCCGTGCGCGAGGTTCGGCCCGACGCGGTGATGACCTGCGGCCGCAGCGGCATGTCGCCGCGCAAGCCGGAGGAGGTGGGCATCCAGTCCATCCGGCGCGGCGAGATCGTGGGCATCCACGAGGTGCACATCACCACGGCCACCCAGAGCCTGACCCTGAAGCACGAGGCCTTCGACCGCTCGCTCTTCGCCGAGGGCGCGGTCTGCGCCGCCGAGTTCCTGGTCACCCAGGCCCCGGGGCTCTACGATATGAAATCCATGATTTGAGGTGGAACCACCCCATGCACAAGACCGTGAAATTCGGCGGAAGCTCCCTGGCCGACGCGAAGCAGTTCCGCAAGGTGGCCGCGATCCTAGAGGCCGACGAGAGCCGAAGGTACGTGGTCGTCTCCGCGCCGGGCAAGCGCTGGAGCGGCGATGTGAAGGTCACCGACCTGCTCTACACCTGCTACAACGCCGCCGCCAGGGGCGAGGACTTCTCCGGCCCCTTCGGCCAGATACGCGAACGCTACGGCGAGATCCGGGCCGAGCTCGGCCTGAAGCTCGACCTGGACGCCGCGCTAAACGAGATCGAGGCCCGGCTTTGCGCCCATCCCGACCGGGACTACGCCGCCAGCCGGGGCGAATACCTGAACGCGCTGCTGATGGCGGACTTCCTGGGCATACCGATGGTGGACGCCGCCGGGCGCATACTCTTCGACGAGGGCGGAAGCTTCCTGCCCGAGCGGAGCTACCGCACCCTGTCCGCGAAGCTCCGGGAGACGCCGAGGGCCGTGATCCCCGGCTTCTACGGAAGCTTCGAGGACGGCCGCATCCACACCTTCTCGCGCGGCGGCTCGGACGTGACCGGCGCCATCGTGGCCCGCGCCACGAACTCCGCGCTCTACGAGAACTGGACGGACGTCTCCGGCCTGCTCTCCTGCGACCCGCACATCGTCGAGAATCCCGCGCCGATCCGCGCCATCTCCTACACGGAGCTGCGGGAGCTTTCCTACATGGGCGCGAGCGTGCTGCACGAGTCGGCGATCTTCCCGGTGAAGTCGGCGGGCATACCGATCAACATCCGCAACACCAACGCCCCGGACGACCCGGGCACGATGATCCAGACCGGCGCGGGCGTGAAGTACGACCGCCCGGTGACCGGCATCGCGGGCCGCAAGGGCTTCTCCACGATCCTGGTGGAGATGGACCAGATGAACGAGACCGTGGGCTACGCCCGGGACGTGCTGCAGGTCATCGCCGACCACGGCATACTGATGGAGCACATGCCCTCGGGCATCGACACGCTGAGCGTGGTCGTCCCCACGGAGCAGCTCGACCCGCACCGGAACGAGATTCTGGTGGAGCTCAAGCAGAAGACCCACGCCGACGCCATCTACGTCAGCGACCGGCTGTCGCTGATCGCGGTGGTGGGCCGGGGCATGGTGCGCCAGAAGGGCACCGCGATGCGCGCCTTCCGCGCGCTGGCCGACGCCCAGATCAACGTGAACATGATCGACCAGGGCTCCGGCGAGATGAACATCATCATCGGCGTCGAAACCGCCGACTTCGAGGAAGCCATGCGCGCGCTCTACGCGGAATTCTTCCCGCGTTGACGCTCCCGCGGCGCAAGGAAGGACGGTGGTTCACAGATGGATAAGCACTCGACGCGCGCGATCAGCTTCATAATGCAGCACTGCATCGGCACGAATGTCACGCGCGAGGGAGACCCCCAGAACTGGCGCGCGACGCGGCAAGTTTCGCCCGCCTGCATGCAGGACCTGTTCTCCTACCTGATCGCCCGGGGAATGTCGGTCGAAGCGGCCTTCGACACCCTCAGAACCTGCCAACAGTCCGCAATGCGATCGGGCCCAGCGCACGGCAGAAACTTCCCGTTCGCACTCTTGTTCGTGCTGGCCGGGATCATGATACTCCTGTACCAGGAGGTGCCCTTCTTCTCCGCGGAGCCCATCGTTCCGCGCCTGCTGCTCGTCATCATCCCCGTGCTCGCGCTGCTCATGTTCTACTACCTAAGCCCGCGCAACAGCGCAATGGAGGCCGCCTGGCGCGCCCACGGGCTGCCGGATCGAGACCTGGAAGGCGGCATCGCTGAACTGACCGAGATTTCCCGGATGTCCCTGGGAAAGCTCCTCCTCACCCGGCAGCGGGCAGTCGCAATCATCTGCATACTCATCCCCGCGCTGACGGTCGTCGGCAGCGCCGGTTGGATCGTGGCTTCAACGGCAATGGCGGACAGCTATCACGAGGCAATGACGGCGAACGGAGATCTGCTCTCCAGCACCGGCAGCGGCGGAACCCGCTTCACCGTATTCGACGCGGAGACGGAGCGCTACGTTCGCGACTATCTTCCCTCCAACCTGTGCGCCAAGGCGCCGGAGGATGTGCGGGGCGTCATCATCATGGAATTGGATTCGCAGACAGTGGGCGTCTATAGTTCATATGGTGGACTTGTAACGCACGGTGGCTCCGCCAAACAGTATGTGGTCAATTTATCCCTCTACGATTGTACGCAGGGGATGCTCTTCGGACAGACGGAGACCATTCTCGGCGGCGATCCGCCATCGTCCGTGCGCTCGTCGAATCTGTTCGAATCACACTATGGATCCAAGCCTTCCGATGCGGAAATCCGCGAAGCCTGCCTGCGGCTGATTGACAAATTCAATTCATCCTATTCGAGCGTCTGATCGCCGCGCAAAGATTTTGCGCTTCGCAACGATCCGGTGAAGCGTGCCAATGAAACCTGAGCCGCTGTAGCTTAAGGCAACACCACCCCTGTCGCCGACCCGCCATTTTACCAAATCCCGGCAATAAAACCCTCGCCCACTCCGTCCAGGAGGCGTCAAGCAGTGGGGGGGGGGAATCGCGATAAATCGACTTTGCAAGCTCGGCATACTATTTCTGATCCTGGTACTGGGCCCGGTTTCCACGGCGTCGGCGTCGAGTGCAGTGAATCTAAACGGCGCGGAACGCTACGCCATGAACCTGTTCCCGAGCAACTTCACGGAGGTGGGGAGCGACGCGCGCTTCGCCGGGCCGGACCGCGACCTGGCGGACTTCGCCCACGACCACCTGTGGTTCAACGACTACGACGGCGGATACTACTATCACGAGGAGACCGGCGGCACGTCGAACATGGGCTTCGCGCTGACGCTCGATGCCTGCGAATCGGAGCCGGGCATCTACTACGTCGCCTTCCTGACCGTTGCTTCGGGCCTGGCCTGGAACAACGGCGACCTGAAGCTGAGCTTGGCCGACGCTGAGGCGAAGTTCGACATCCCCTAGTACGGCGGCCACGCCTGGTTCGCCGCGTGCGACCTCGCCGACCGCGCCACCTACCGCATGATCGACTTCTCCTACTGAGGCGGGTTCCCTCGCCGGTGGAGGATGGCGACAAGCGAGCCGGGATTCGCAAATCCCGGCTCGCTCGCTATTCTTCCTTCCTCCCCATCCCCAGCATCCTCCGCTGGGCCGGTTTCTCGATCAGGTAGGTCACGGCGGTGGCCACCGCCAGCGCCAGGGCGAAGCACAGCAGCGTGTAGGCCCACTGCCAGGGGTGATCGCCTGCCTGGTTTGGAACCTCGTAGACGCTCGGCGGGATGTTCCACTCCTTCAGGCGCACCGCCAGGTACTGGTGCCAGACGTAGAACTGAAAGGATATGCCCGACAGGAAGCGCACCGCCCGGCACGAGAGCAGGCTTCGCAGCCCCCTCGCCGACCAGCTCAGGCACAACAGCAGCATCGACAGCACCGCGCCCAGCGCGAAGCGGTTGCGCATCTGCATCTGGCGCAGCAGCTCGTAGTTGCCGGAGGTCGCGTTCTGGCGCAGCACCAGCCGCCCCAGCAGGAAGCACAGCGCCACGCTCAGCGCCGTACACAGAATGGCCAGCTCCGCCGACGGCTTCACCGCGCGCGCCAGCCCCACGTACAGCCAGGCGCAGAGGAAGCCCAGCGCGTAGATGTCCATGAACGCGATCAGCTGGTTGATCCAGATGTTGTTCTCCGAAACGAACAGCGTCACGTACCCCCGGTAGAGCCACGCTGCGGCCACCATGCCCAGCCAGGTGTGCAGCGGCCTGCGGGCGAAAGCCCGCGCCAGCAACGGGAAGATCAGGTAGAACTGCACCTCCACCGCCAGCGTCCAGAGCGCCACGTTGAGCTGCGTGCTGAAGTAGCTGTAGGAGAAGAAGGTCTGGGTGAAGGTCAGGTGGGAGATCAGGTCCAGCCACATGTACTTGGGCGCGGGATAGCCGCCGTTGGGCAGGGCGTCGAGGAAGAACACCACCGCCAGGCAGAACAGGTAGGCGGGCAGTATGCGCGCCGCGCGTCGCCTGTAGAAGCTTCGCGCGCCCGGCAGCGGCGCTCCGTCGCGCATCGCCCGGGCGTAGGGCAGAAAGCTCAGAAAGCCGCTGAGCAGCAGCATGCCGTCCACCCAGATGTAGCCGGTGCGCACCAGCGGGTCCAGATCCAGATGGAAGCTGCCGATGTCCAGATACGGCCCCAGCCAGGATTGCTGCCAGATGTGATACCAGCCAATGAGGAAGATGAAGATCACGCGCAGGCCGTCCGCGGCCTGCACGCGCTGATCGGAGAGCATTTCGTTCATGTGGGTGGATTTTCCCCCCATTCCCCCCGGATGTGCGCGGGGATGTTGGTTTACACATTTATTGTAATGATGTTTGGGGAAATGTCAAGGGGGATTCTTTTTTTGTGCCCCCTTTCCCCCGGTGGGGGAGGGGGAATCTCCACTGGAGATTCCCTTGCAGCGGCGGCGCTTCGCGCCGTCGCTGGGGGGTGCCCTGCCGGGCACGTGGACGCCTCACGGCGTGGGTTTTGCGCCTCACGGCGATGCCGCCTTGCAGGCAGCATGGATTCGGAATCCCCACTGGGGATTCCGGTCAGCGACGGCCCTGCGGGCCGTCGCTGCTGCCTGCGGGCAGGGGCGCCTGCCGGCGGCCCAAGGAGAGATGGGGAGCGTCAAGCGTCCCCCGTTCCCTCCTTGGATTCTCCCCTCCCTTTCCTGACCAGGGCTACGGCCCTGGACCCGGGGAGGAACCGAGCTTGGTTCAGCTGCGATCCTTTCGTTTCGCGGGGACCTCGACCCCCGCGCTCGTGAGGTTTCGTTGGAGAACGGGGGCTACCGGGGATGGTTCGCATTGCGGAGGTTGCGTTACGCCGCGGTTACGCGCCGCGGCGGCCGGGGGGCTTCGGGCCTTGGCCCGCAGCGTTGGGGGACGCGGGGGAAGGGGCGGCGTTCGTTTATCCGTTTCCCTTCGTTGCTGCGCTCGTTTCCTTTTGTTCTTTCTTCTCCGCCCCCTCCCCCATACGCAGAAATCCTGCCCATGATCTACGGGCAGGATTTCGTCGCTTTGTACTTTGGTCCCTGTAGAAACGCACCGTAGGACTTTGGGCGGTCGGCCTTATGCCGCCCAAAGTCCGTCGCTTAAACGCGGCAGCAGATGGCCGCCGGCCCCGCCGGCCTAGTCTGTGATTTGGGGAGTTGTGCCTTCGGCGCGGTTGATCCACCAGAGGAGGCGTTCGCGGAGTTCGGCCTTGGGTTTGGCGTAGACGGGGTCGGCGGCTACGTTGTGGAGCTCGTTGGGGTCGGATTTCAGGTCGTAGAGGTAGTCGTCGGCGTAGATGTCGGCGGAGGCGCGCTCGCCGCCGTTGATGCCGGGGGCGTAGACGCCGTAGAGGTAGTCCGGCGTGCGGAGGCAGCGGCCCACCTTGCTCTCGCTGATCTGGGCGAAGGCCTCGTTCGGACGGTCCGGGGCGAGGTGGGCCAGATCCTCGCCGATCATGGCGTCGCCCACATCCACGCCCGCCAGCGAGAGGATCGTCTTCGGAAGCCCCGCCGTGCTGACGATGCGGCGCTCGACGCCGCCGCCCTTGAACGGCCTGCCGGCGATCACCAGCGGCACGCGCAGCGATGCGTCACAGCCGCTGCGCTTGTAGTCGTCGTAGCCGCACAGGTGGTCCCGGTTGCGGGTCTTGAAGTGAGAGCCGTGATCGGCGGCGAAGATCAGCACGGTGTCGTCGTACAGCCCCTCGGCCTTCAACCGGTCGATCACCTTGCCCAGGTTCTTGTCCAGCGCCGCGCACTGGCCCAGGTAGTCCGGGTACTCCTCCGCCGCGTCGCCGCCCAGCGCCGCCAGGTCCGGTGGAAGCACGAAGTTCGCGTACCTCTCCTTCGAGCCCTCCGGGCCCTCGTAGTGGTGATGGTCGTTCTGGTGGTGCGGCTCGATGTGGGAGATCGTCACGAAGAACGGCTTCTTCCGATCGTACTGATCGAAGAAGTTCAGCGCCAGGTCGGTGATGCAGTCGGCGCGGTAGCCCTTGAAGTCCACGCGATTGTCGTTCTCGTCGAACACGTAGCCATCGTAGCCGTGGGAGGTGAACTCCAGCACGTCCGACGTGCGCCAGTAGCCCTCGTAGCCGCCGCGCAGCTCCCGGGGGATGGCGGTGATCGTGTGGTCGATCCGGGGCTTCTGCTCCAGCTCGCCGTCGCTGGCCAGGTGCCACTTGCCGATGTAGGCCGTCTCGTAGCCCGCCTCGGTGATGTAGTTCGCCAGCGTCCTGACGCCTCGCGGCAGCATCACGTTGTTGCGGAAGCAACCCGTCTCCGTGGGCCACTTGCCGGTCTGGAACAGCGCGCGGCAGGGCCCGCACACCGGCTGGGGCGAGAAGGCCCACTCGAAGCGCGTGCCCTCGGCGGCCAGCGCGTCCAGCCGGGGCGTGATGTCCAGCGGCTGGCCGTAGCAGCCACAGGTGTCGGCGCGCTGCTGGTCGGTGAAGAAGAAGAGTATGTTCGGTCGCTTACTGCTTGGCATCCGTCGCTTTCCTCCTATCCTTGAATCGGCTCCAGAGCACCGAGGCCACCACCAGCACCGTCAGCCCGATGAATATGAAACAGAACGGGCTCGAGAAGAATATCCTCGGGCTGCCCTTCGAAAGCTGCAGGGCGCGCCGGAAGTTCGTCTCGGTCATCCTGCCCAGCACCAGGCCCAGCAGGATCGGCACGGCCGGGAAGTCGATCTTGCGCAGCACCCAGGCGATGGCGCAGAAGGCCAGCGCCACGCCCACGTCGAAGTAGCTCTTGTTCACCGAGTAGGCCCCGGCGAAGCAGAACATCACGATGATGGGCGTCAGGATCTCCTGGGGGACGCTCACGACCTTGGCGAAGAGGTTCGTCAGGAACCGCCCCTGCAGGAACATGAACAGGTTTACGAAGATCAGGCCGATCATGATGGCGTACATGATGTCGCCCTGAGTGGTGAACAGACTCAGGCCCGGATTCAGGCCGTTGATCATCAGCGCCGAGAGCATGATCGCCACGCAACCGTCGCCGGGGATGCCCAGCGTCAGCAGCGGGATCAGCGTCGCGCCCGTGACGGCGTTGTTGGCCGACTCGGCGGCGGCGATGCCCTCCACGGAGCCGTGGCCGAACTCCTCCTTGTGCTTGGACATGGCGCGCGCCCGGTCGTAGCTGAACCAGGAGGCCATCGAGGCCCCGGTGCCGGGGATGATGCCGATGATCGTGCCGATGAGGGAGCTGACGAACATCGGCCGAACCATGCGCTTCTTCTCCTCCCGGGTGATCTCGCCGCCGTCCTTGAGGCTGGAGGTGTCGAGTATCATGCGCTCCTCCTTGCCCTCGGCCTTGGTCAGCACCTGGGACAGCGCGAACAGGCCGATCAGGCAGATGGCCAGATCCAGGCCCAGGTACATGCGGTCCATGCCGAAGTTCAGCCGGGCGCGGCTGGTCATCGGGTCGGAGCCCACGCAGGAGATCAGCAGGCCCAGACAGGCGGCGATGATGCCCTTGAGCATGCTGTCGCCGGAGATGCCCGCGATGATCGTCAATCCAAACAGGCAGACCAGGAAGTACTCCGCCGTGCCCAGCATCGCCGCGAGCTTCGCCACCTGGGGCGCGAGGAACAAGAGCATCAGCGCCGAGAAGATGCCGCCGAAGGTGCTGGCGTAGAGCGCGATCTTCAGCGCGGCCTTGGTGCGGCCCTGCTTGTTCATCGGGTAGCCGTCGAGCATCGTGGCCGCCGCGTGCGGCGTGCCCGGCGTGTTGATCAGTATCGCGCTGACGCTGCCGCCGTAGCCGCCGGCGCAGTAGATGCCCAGCAGGAACATCATGCCGGGGATGGCCGTCATCTGGTAGGTGAAGGGCAGGAACAGTATGATGCACAGGATCACGGTGAGCCCCGGGATCGCGGCGAACACGCTGCCGATGAACACGCCCAGGTTCAGCCAGAGGAAGTTTTCAATGCGGAACAGGTTTTGCAGCGCCGGACCGATGTATTGCAGCATTCCACTTCACCCCCTCAGAACATCACGTTCAGCCCGAAGCGGAACGCGACCCAGATCAGCACCGCCGCCGCCAGCACGATAACGTAGTACAGCGGCTTCTTGCAGCGGAAGAAGAGCAGCATCAGCAGGCCGAGCACGCAGGAGCCCACGGCGAAGTTGTTCGTCCACTGGCAGACGAAGAAGTAGATCAGCATGAACGCGAAGATCAGCAGCGCCCGAACCTCCGTGAGCAGGTTGAGCTTGGCCGTCTTCACCGGCTGATGCCGAACCAGCTTCACGACCTGCGTCAGCACCAACACCGCGCTGCACGCGATCAGCACGTACATCAGCAGGCTCGGGAACGCGCGCCCGGTGACGACCTCCTTCTTGCCCACCTCAATCTGCGAGGGGATCAGCAGCAGCATCACCACGCCGAAGATCAGGAAGGCGGCGCCGCCCACCAAATCGGTGGGAATGGCCATCTCCCGCCGCTTCAGCTTCGCGCCAGTCTCGTCGAGCCAGCGGTCGATGCGGGCAATGAACCCGCCCGAAGAGCTCTGTTTATCCATAACATCACCTCACGAAAAGCAATGCAAGAGCGGAGCCCTGCAAATGCGCAAATCGGCCAACAATCCAAAACGCAACACAGAAATCTGACCCTTGAATCTATGGGGTCAGATTTCGTCGCTTCGCACAAAGCATCCATCAGAAACGCAAGGCAGGACTTTGAGCCCATAATCTACGGGCTCAAAGTCCGTCGCTCAAGCGCGGCAGCAGATGGCCGCCGGCCCCGCCGGCTATTCGGCTACCAGCTCGTAGTACTCGTTGACGATGTTCTTGACGTTTTCGATGTGGGCCTTGACGTCGTCCTCGGTCATGGGGTCGACCTCCAGCAACATGTCGTCGTGCAGCCAGGTGACCATCTCCTCGTCGGCGAGGATGTCGTCGTAGAGCTTCTTGAGCTCCTCGATCTTCGCGGCGTCGGTGCCGGCCTTGGCGAAGATGAAGCAGCGGTTGCGGAAGTAGGGATAGCCCTTCGCGCCCACGCCCTCGACGCCCGCGAACGGACCCTGGGCGATCGGCTCGCCGTCGAACGCGCAGATCACCTTCACGCCGCCCTGGTTGTAGGCCTCCAGAATCTGGCTCTGGTGAGACACGGCCAGGTCGGTCTCGCCGCGGCTCACGGCCTGGGCGGCCTCGCCCGCGCTCTCGTAGGGGATGATGGTCATCTGCTCGCCGTAGCCCATCGTGCCGAACAGCGCCGCGGCCAGGAAGGCCTCGGAGCCCGTTGCGCCGTTGCAGGCCACGGAGATCTCGTTGCCAGCCTCCATGTACGCCTTCAGGCCGTCCAGATCCTCGACGCCCAGGTTCGCGCCCGCGCTCATCACGAACACGGAGGAGTAGAGGTTCTCCACGTAGGCGAAGTCGTCGTAGGTGAAGTTCATGCGGTCGGGATCCAGTATGCTGGTGATGCCGAATAGGCCCTCGCCCGCGAACACCAGCTCGGGATCGCCGGCATTGTACTGGGCGACCCAGCTGTTGACGGTGGCGGCGTCGCCCTTGATGGCGTCGGCCACGAGCACGATGTCGTCGCTATAGGTGGTGGACAGCGCCGCCGCCTTCTGGCTGACCATCGCGGCAACGCCCGACGGCGCCCAGGGGCAGGTGACCTTCCAGCTCTCCGCCGCGAAGGCCGAAACGCAGGTCAGGCAGAGCGCAATGGCAAGCACGAGTGTGAGCAATTTCTTCATGGGGTGATCCTCCCTATTCTATATTTCAACCGCCAAACTTGGGCAAGGCGGCTGGATTCCGAAATGAATGTAAATTGATTGTACCACATGTTTTGGAGTTCGTCAATAGGGAGCCCGCCTGAAAATTGTCTGTTTTGTCCAAATCTTTAATCGCGGGTACAAGCGAGCGTGCAGTGTCAGGAAAGGCCGCTCGCAGAAATCCTTCCTTATATATAGCACCGCCCCACATCCACGAAAAAGCGCGGGAGACCCGGCCCTGATCGTTGGGGCCGGGTCTCCCGCGCCGCTTCGGCGGTTTCATTTCATCTCGGTGGATTTGCCTTCTCCCACGTATTCGCTGTAGTACCACTCCAGGAAGTCATCGTACATCTCCTCGCCGCGCTTCCGCGCCCGGCGAGCGTCCTCGAGGTCATCGAAGCTCCCCAGGTAGTACGTCTTCCCCTTGAACGTGATCTGCGCGCTCCACTGGTTCAGCTTGTTGTTGTAGTACACGCCGCTCACGCCGCTGGTGTTCGACTTGATCGGCTGCTTCATCCGGTTCTCGATCATCACCACCGACGTCCCGTCCACGATCTTCAGGTTCTGCCGGTGAATCTCCCGCTGTAGGCAGCCGCAGCTCTTCGTGTGGCCGTTGCGCAGGTTACTCTGGGACACCACCGTCTCCCCGCCGCAGTCGCAGCGGCAGTTCCACAGGTGCTTGCCCCCACTCTTCCCCGCGTAGCTCATCACCGTCAGCGCTCCGAAGCGCTTTCCCAGAAACTCATCCGAGCGCGGACCGTGCAGGCAGCCGCAGCTCTTCTTGTACCCGTGCGTCAGCTGCGTGCTCACCGCCACGCATTCGTTTCCGCAGTCGCAGCGGCAGCGCCACAGCGTGCGTCCCTTCACCTTCTCATGGATCGGCTCCAGGCACACCAGCTTTCCGAAGCGCTTCCCCGCCAGGTTCGTCCGCGCGCGCCAGCCGCCTCCGCAGCCGCAGTCCCGCACCGCTCCGCGCTGCAGGTACCGCGTGTCCAGCAGAATTTCGCCCCCGCAATCGCAGCGGCAGCGCCACACCACGTATCCGTTTCTCCGCTGCCTCGTCGGCTCCACCACCGTGAGCATCCCGGAGCGATAGCCCACGCCTACGCTGGATAATGCCTTCCAATCTTCCATAGCTATACCCAGCCCGGCGCCGCTTGAAGCGGCGTCGGGTATTCTCTGTCCTTATCTTTGCGCACGTGTTCCGTCTTTCGTTTCGGCTTCTCCTCCGCGTTCCCGCGCGCTCAGCGCATCTCGACGCGGTCGAGCTCGTTGCCCTCGGCGTCCAGGAACATCACGCCCCACGCTGGCGTCTCCTGCAGTACCTCGCCGGTGACCTCTCCGCTCTGCGTGTACGTGATCTGCTGAAAGTCTACCGTTGCGTTGTACCCGTACAGCACCGCCTGCGCCGCTTCTCCGCCCAACACCAGGTCGAAGCGGATCTGGTCGCCGCTCTGCGGCTTCAGCACCGTCCGGTACTCCACCTTCGCCTCCGGCGTCGGCTCCGGCGTCACGCCGTTCGCCAGGTCGATCAGCTCCTGGGGGATCACCGCGGTCGCGTTCGGATCCAGCGTCACTCTCGGGTCCGGCGTCTCCGTGGGCGCGGGCGTCTGCGTGGCCTCAAGCGCCTCCTCCGGCTCCGGCGTTTCGGTCACCAGCGGCCTGCGGTACTCCGCTCCGCTCACGCCGTAATCGCCCACCAGCTTCACGCGCCAGGCATCCGCGCCCGTCACCGCCGGGTTGTCCACCTTGCCGTCTGCCGTCCACACGCAGCCGCGCTCCATGTTCACGATGTACGTCTTGCCCAACTCCAGCGAACGCGGCAGCTTGACCTCAAAGGCCGTGCCTTCGCCCCAGAGCAGGCTCTCCTGCTCCGCGGCCGTCAGCTCCCGCACCGTCACCGCCTCTGTATCGTTCATCGCGGTGCTCCACAGCTCCTCGCCTTCCTCCGTGTACAGGTGCAGCTGGCCTTCGCCCGCCTTCACATCCGTTCTCGGCAGATAGACAAACAGCTTCTGGCAGCTGTGCTCCACGTCCCTCGCCTCCGTCGGGCTAAAGACCGTGTATCCCAGCTTCTCGCTCAGGTCAATCTCCGGCACGCCCTCGTAGGGCTTGCTCGGGCCCAGGCCCTCGCGCCAGCCGCTCGACGCCTCCGCCAGTCCGGCTCCCGCCAGCACCAGCATCAACGCCAGCGCCAACGCCAGCGCGTCTCTCATACGCTTCATTCGATATCCTCTCCTTCCCGGAGCTTCCGGCATACCACCACAAACCTGCCGTCCTTCCGGCGCGCCTTGTTGCATGTCGTCAGCGTCAGGAACTCGTCGCCGAACTCCGCGTCGATTCCCGTGTCGTACAGCTCGTTCTCCTCCACTTCCCGCAGCCAGTTCTTCGCGTCCACGCTGTACTGGATGTCCGCGTTGTAGCGGAAGCCCGCCTCGTCCACGTCGTAGTCCGCGGAGTAGAATGCCGCGAACACCACGTACTTGCGCTCGTCCATCAGCGTGTCGAAGTACACCAGCTTGTGGTCCTTCCAGTAGTTCTCGCTCACGTATTCCTTCAGGTTTCCGAACATCATGCCGCTGCGCATGTTATGTCCGCTGATCACCAGGTTGTAGCTCGGCGTGTAGGGATCGCACTTCGTGTCCAATATGATCTGTCCGTTCGCGTTCTCCTCCCCGAAGAAGTCGTGGTGGAGGTAGTAGTCGCTGTCCTCCGCCTGCACCACCGGGTAGTCGATATCCGTGTTCGGGATCGTGATCCAGCCGGCGAAGTCCTGATTCTCGGCGTAGATCTCCTGGAACTGGGGCAGGATCTTGTTCACGTCCAGCGTGCGCTTTACCTTCTGATCGTAGGGCACAGCGCCCGAGCGCTCGAAGCGGTTCACCGTGGGCGCGGGGGTCGGCGTGGCGGTGGGCTCCGGCGTCGGCGTCGGCTTGGACATCGGCGTCGTCACAGGCGTGGGCGCCGCTTCCGCCGTCGCTTCCGCAAGCTCCTGCGTCTGCGCCGCGCCCTGCTCGCCTTCCGGCTCGCCCGGCTGTTCCTGCGTCTGCGCCGCGCCCTGCTCGCCCGGCTGCTCCTGCGTCTGCGCCGCGCCCGGCTGGCTCAGCTGCACCTGCGCGGCCTCGACGCCCTCTTCGCTCTGTTGTTCTTCCTCTTCTGCCTGGCTCGCCTGGCTCTGCGCTTCCTCAGACCCGCTCGGCTCGGACGGTTCCGCCGCTTCGCTCTGCACGCCCTCCGGCGCGCTCGCCTCCACCGCTTCGGCCGGCGCTTCCGCGCTCTCCGCTCCGTCCTCCAAGTCGGAGGGCGCGGTGCCCTCCGGCTGCTCGCTTTCCGCTTGCAGCCCGGATTCTTCCGCGCTCTCCTTTCCGGCTTCTTCAGCCGTTTCGGTCTTTTCTACTTCCTCTCCGCGCTCGCCACGTTTCGCCAGTCCCTCGTTTCGCAGCTCTGCGAGCCGCTCCATCCCTGCCTCCGCATTCTTCTTCTGCATCGAATACTTCAGCGGGTACGACAGCGATATTGCGAAGCAAACCACTGCCACCAGGATCAGCAATACTCTCCAGCGCTTTTTCATTGCTCCTTCTTCCTCTTTCTCAGGTCCAGTACCAACAGTGCCAGCAGAGACAGCACTCCGAGTCCTCCGAATACGAACGGATACAGGGGCAGATCATCGCCCGTCTGCAGCAGGTCGCCCCACAGCGGCGTCTGATAATCATCCATCTCCACCAGGTCTTCCAACTGCTCCTCCGTCGGAGCGCCCCACTGCGTGATACCCAGCGGCGTCTCGTAGTCCTCTATCGGTACCGTCGGATTCTCGCCGGGCGCCGGAGTCGGCGTAGGCACAGTCGTCACTTCAGTGCCGGGGCCAGGGCCGGGGCCAGGGCCAGGTCCAGGTCCGGGGCCAGGCGTCGTCGGAATCAGTACGTTGGTCAGGTTGTAGCCATCGACGATCGCGTAGTACCCTGTCACAGGCGCCTCACTGATCGTGTAGGTGTACACATGTCCCGTCACAGGATCGCTATCCGGCAGATTGTCGAAGCGATAGTACCAGCCATTGGCCGCCATTACCGTCTTCTCCTCGACCACTGTGCCATCCCTCAGCAGGCGCACTACGATGCTCGCGGGCCGGATGCCCTCCGCGTTGTTGTTGTCCTGCCAGGTCTTCTGACCCTCGATCGAGATCATCTCCGGTATCAACGTGTTCATGATCGTCAAGCCGTCTGCCTCTACCGTCGAGGTGTAGCGATCTACCTCAACCTCGTCCACCGTGTAGGTGTAGGGCTGATGGTTCTCGTCCGCGTAGGGCAGGTTCGAGATCTTGTACGACCAGACGTTGCTACCCGCTTCGTTGTTGCTCCACTCGACCACCGGCTGCGGATCCATCTCCGTACCATTCTGGAACACCTTCAGCTGGATCGTGTCCGGCCTCCGTCCGAGCGCGTTGCTCTGGTCAACCCAGACCTTCGTGCCCATGCGCTCCGTCGTATCCGGCAGCGGCTCGTAGCTGTTCGTTACGATCAGCTTCGTCGCATCCGTCGGGTCAGTCGAGTATGTCACCGTGTAGCCCGCAGGTCCGTTCGTCTCGGCCACCGTGTAGTTGATGGCCTTGTCGTCCCGGCTCGCGGGGAGCTCGGTCCAAGTGTACTTCCAACCGTTGGCCTCGTCCAGCGTCACCGCGTTGCCGTACGGGACGTTGTCCGCCAGCAGCTGCACCTGTACGCTCTCAGACCTCAGACCGTCCTTGTCGTCGCCGTCGTCCCAAACCTTCTCAACCGTGCGGGTTACAGGCGCCGGGACGTGCGTGTTGGTGATCGTCACCCGCTGTCCCGCGACGCTGGTCGTGGCAGTGTAGCCGTTCACGCTGCTGATCTCAACAACCGTGTACTTGATCGGCGTCGTTTCGCCTTCCTCGCGCACCAGCAGGTTGCTCCAGGTGTGGCTCCAGTTGTTCGCATCAGCCAGCACAACTTCATCGCCAACGTTCGCGCCGTCCGCCTGCAGCTGCACCGTGATGGAGCCGGGACGGATGCCATCCATGTCGTTGACATCGACCCAAACCTTGTTCACCGTGATGCTCGTCCGCTCAGGCGTGTAGGTGTTGATGATGTCGAAGCCATCCACCGTGGCGGTGTAATCCAGCGGCACATTGACCTCGCGCACCGTGTACTGGTAGTCCTGCTTGTTCGGATCGTCCGGCTTGTACAGCTTGCGGTCGAACTGCATCAGCTTATCCCAGGTGTACGTCCAGCCGTTCGCCTCGCTCAGCAGCACCGAGGCGCCGTACGGCGTGCCATCCCTGTACAGCTGTACCTGCACGTTCTGCGGCCTCGCGTTGCTGTTGCCGCCGACCCAGTGCTTGCGCACCGTGCGGCTCACGACCGGAACGGTCGGATCCTCGGTCTCGCCGGGCTTATCCGGCTCAACCGGATCATCCGGATCGTCCGGATCGTCCGGATCGGGGGTCTTGTGGCCCTCAGCCGTAGCGACGTTGTGCACCGTGCCCGCGGCCGCGTCGGCCGCCGTCACGACGTAGCTCGTATCGAAGCTCTCGCTCGCGCCCGGCGCCAGGGACGCAACCGTCCACTCGCCTCCGGTCAGCTCGTCGGTCACAACCACATTGTAGAGCGTTATGTTGCCGTCGTTGGTCACGGTCACCTTGTAGTTGATCGTCTCACCCTCGACGTAGGCCACGCCGTTCGCGGGGGTGCTCGTCGTCACCTTGACGATGCTCAGCTTCGGATCCTGCGGATCCTTCGGGATGTCATCATCGCCCGGATCCGGATCGGGATCCTCCCTGCTCGTCACGGTCGCGATGTTCGTAAGCGTCTTGTTGCTGTCGATGTCGGCCTGTGTCACCGTGTACTCGGCCTTCACGACCACCACAGAGCCTTCGTTCGGCTGTACGGGCATCTCGGCGATCACAGCCTGGCCTGCTGCATTGATCGTGTATCCGTCGCCCGCAACGATCGTCGCGCCGGGCATCTCGGAAACCGTCACGTCATGCAGCGTCACGTTGCCGGTGTTCTTCACCGTGATGTCGAACTTCGCCGTATCGCCAGCCTTGAAGGCGCGGATTGTCTCCGTGGTTCCATCATTGCGATGCATACTGGCGACCGTCGTATTGCTGGTGCCCCCGTTCGTCAGCTTCTTCACAATCGACTTGTCGGGCTTCTGCTCGTCCTCCGGAATCGGCTCGTCGGGCTCTTCCGGATCGGGAATCTCGTCGGGCTTCACCGTCGCGATGTTCTTCAGCTCGCCGGGATCGTCGATGTCAGCCTGGGTAACGGTGTACTCGGCCTGTGCGATGATGGTCTCGCCCACCGCCAGCGATGCGATCTCCACCGCCACGGTAGCTCCGTCGTCGTTCGTGCGCAACACCGTGTATGCTACTGCATTGCCTTCCGTGTCGATCACGCCCGTGATCGTCGCGCCGGGCAGCTTCGCCTCATCCACCGTCACCTTGGTCAGCGCCACGTTGCCGGTATTCGTCACGGTGATGTTGAACGTCGCCGTCTCGCCAGCCTTGAACCTGTTGTGCGAGTGGCCGTTTTCATCCACCCAGGTCTTGTCCGAAGTGCCGCTGTTCGTCAGCGTCTTCTCGGTCGTCATTTCGGGATTCTGGTTGTCCTCCGGAATCGGCTCATCGGGCTCGTCCGGCTCGGTCTCGTCGCTATCGACGGTCGCGATGTTCTCCAGATCCACGCCATCCGCGATGTCGGCCTCCGTAACGACGTACTCGGCCTTCACGACGATGGTCTCGCCCACCGCGAGGGATGCGATATACACCTCTTCGATGGTGCCGTCACCGGACCAGCGCCACGGCAGGTAATCCACCGGATTGCCGTCCAGATCGAACACGCCCGTGATCGTCGCGCCCTTCAGCTTCGCCTCATCCACCGTCACGTTGTGCAGCGTCACGTTGCCGTCGTTTGTCACGGTGATGTCGAACTTCGCGGTCTCGCCCGCCTTGAAGCCCTTGCCGGTCACCTCGCCTGCGGCATTCCGAATCTCGCCGGTCGCCTCGTCAAGGTTCGTCAGCGTCTTTTCGGTCGCCATGCCGGGCTTCGGATCTTCCTCCGGAATGTCTACCGGCGGCGGGTTGTCCGGGTCGCCATCCGACTTGACCGTCACGATGTTCTGCAGCGGCTTGCCATCGTCGATGTCCGCCTGCGTCACCGTGTACTCGGCGTGGAGCGTCACGGTCTCGCCCGGCAGAAGCTTTCCGATGAACGCTTCCCTGCCGTTCGCCAGGATCGCCACCACAGCGGTCTCCGATTCGGTCTCATACTCCTCGGTGAACGTCGCGTTCTCGAGCACCTCGTCCACGACGATCATCTGCTGCGTCGTATTGCCCGTATTCTTTACGACGATGTCGAACGTCGCCGTATCACCAGCCTTGAAGGGCCGGTATGTCTCCGTGGTTCCATCATCGCGATGCATACTGGCGACGATCGTATTGCTGGTACCTTCGTTCGTCAGCGTCTTGACCGTCTCGGTGCCCGGATTCTGCGGGAGCTCGGGATTGGTATCGTCATCGTCTTCAACAGGATCCTCCGGATCGTCCGGATTATCGCCCGGTTTCGTGCCCGTAGCGATCGCCTTGTTGTAGACGTGGCCCGCATCGATGTCGGCCTGCGTAAGCTCGTACTCGACGTTCACGTTCACGATTCTGCCGGGGCTCATCGTGCCGATGAACGCGGTATTGGTACCTTGGATGACCACGTAGCCTTCGCCGGCGATGATCTTCATGTCTTCCAGTCCATCGTCTTCATTCAAGACCACGTTTTGCAGCTGCACGTTGCCGATGTTCTCCACCTTGACCACGAACTGAATCTTGTCGCCCGCGTGGTAGTAGATCGGCTCGCCGTTCTCGTCGATGGTGGGAGACGACAATTCCTTGGTCACCTCAAGCGCCGGATTCGGGTCCTGCGTATTGACCGTATCGTCGTCATCATCCTCAACCGGCTTGGGCGGATTGTCGGGATCGTCCGTGGGCGGCGTGCCCTCGGCATGTACATCGTTGCGGACGCTCTTCTTCATGATATCCGCGCTCGTCACAGTGTACTTGACCACGTAGGTCTTGCTTTCGCCGGGCGCCAGCTCGATGGCGTGATTCGCGTCGGGCCAGTCTTCCGGATACTCCAGTCTGCCCGCTCCGCGGATCTTATCGGTCAGCGTCACGTTGTGCAGCGTCACATTGCCGGGGTTGCTCACCGTAATCTTAAACGGAATCTGGTCGCCAACCTTGTATCCTTCCGTCGGCAGGTTGTAGTCCGGATCGGTGGGATCGTCAATGAAATCCTTATCCACCTTAATGTTCGGGAGCAGGTCATCGTCCAGTACGATTTCCGCTTCGGCTGTGTCAGTAACAGGGCTATTGTCGGGATCATCCGGATCCGGAACCGTGCCGGTCACTGTCGCGATGTTTTTGAGCACCCAATCGTCGCTCGCATACGCTGTATCCACATCGGTTTGCTGCACCACGTAGGCGACGAACACATACTGCTTCTCTCCCGGCTCCACCTTTTCAATGGTCACGGAATCGGAGAGGGTGTATTCCTTGTTCCCCATCGCAGTGTAGAGATGATCTGCATCCAGCGACATGTAGACGGGGTCAAGCGTATCATCGACTACAACAACGGGCGCGAGCGTCACGTTGCCGGTGTTGGTCACGGTCAGCATGTAGTAGACCGTGTCGCCTACTTTGTACTTGTAGGCATCCCCACCCTCATGCGACGGTATAACTTCCTTCGTGAGCTCGATTGCCGGATTCTGCGGATCCTTCGGGATGTCTTCATCGCCCGTATCCGGATCCGGATCCTCCTTGCTCGTCACGGTCGCGATGTTCGTAAGCGTCGCCTTGCTGTCGATGTCCTCCTGCGTCACAGTGTACTTAGCCTTTACGACCACGTACGCGCCCACGGCTAACGGAGCGGTCAGCGTAACCGCAGTAATATGGCCGTCTTCATCGGTTGTCGGCGTAAAGGCAACCAAATCGCCTTCCGCATCAACCACGCCCGTGATCGTCGCGCCGGACAGCGTGTCCGTGATGGTCACTTCGGTCAGCGTCACGTTGCCGGTGTTCTTCACCGTGATGTCGAACTCAGCCGTATCGCCAGCCTTGAAGGCATTGATTGTCTCCGTGGTTCCATCAACGCGATGCATACTGGTGACGATCGTATTGCTGGTGCCCTCTTTCGTCAGTGTCTTCTCGATCGACTTGTCAGGCTTCTGCTCGTCCTCCGGAATCGGCTCTTCGGGCTCGTCCGGATCGGGAATCTCGTTGGGCTTCACCGTCGCGATGTTCTTGAGCGGCTCGCCGTCGTCGATGTCGGCCTGCGTCACGGTGTACTCGGCCTTGA
>CANQGC010000002.1 GCA_947600345.1 uncultured Clostridia bacterium | reverse complement strand
GCGAGCGCAGCGCGCTGGGCGAGCGGGTGCGCGCCGCCATCGAGAACACGCCGCGCCTGTTCCCCTCCACGGCCTTCGTGGCCTGCCAGGGCACCGAGGGCGCCTACTCCCAGCTCGCGGCGGAGCGCTTCTTCTCCGCGCCGAAGATCATGTACTTCAAGAGCTTCGACAGCGTGTTCTCCGCCATCGACAGCGGCTTCTGCCAGTACGGAATCCTGCCCATCGAGAACTCCAGCGCCGGCTCGGTCAAGCAGGTGTACGACCTGATGCTCCGGCACAACTTCTACATCGTGCGCAGCGCGCGGCTGAAAGTGGACCACAACCTGCTGGTGCTGCCCGGCACGAAGAAGGAGGACATCAAGGAGATCATCTCCCACCAGCAGGCGCTGGACCAGTGCGCAGGGTACCTGGAGAAGTTCGGCAAGGACGTGAAGATCACGCGCTTCGAGAACACCGCGCTGGCGGCGGAGTACGTGGCGAAGTCCGGCAGGAGCGACATCGCCGCCATCTCCTCCCACAGCTGCGCCGAGCTCTACGGGCTCAAGTGCCTGGACGGCGACATACAGGATCGCGGCAACAACTACACGCGCTTCATCTGCATCTCCAAGAACCTGGAGATCTACCCCGGTGCGGACCGCACCAGCATCATGATGACGCTGCCCCACCGGCCGGGCTCGCTGTGCCGGGCGCTGTCGCGCTTCTACGCGCTGGGCATCAACATCACCAAGCTCGAAAGCCGCCCCATCCCCGAGCGGGACTTCCAGTTCATGTTCTACTTCGACCTGGGCACGTCGGTCTACGCCGACGAGTTCGGCAAGATGATCGACGATCTGGACGCCATCAGCGAGGAGTTCCGCTACCTGGGCAGCTACTCCGAGGTGATTTGACATGCGCGCCGGACTTCTGGGCCGCGTGCTCGGCCACAGCTTCTCGCCCCAGATTCACGCCATGCTGGCCGACTACAGCTACGACCTGTTCGAGGTGGAGCCGGAGGCGCTGGACGATTTCCTGCGCAACGGCCCCTGGGACGCGCTGAACGTCACCATCCCCTACAAGCGGGACGTGATCCCCTACTGCGCGGAGCTGAGCGAGGCCGCGCGGCAGATCGGCAGCGTCAACACGCTGGTGAAGCGCCCCGACGGAACAATCTTCGGCCACAACACCGACGCCGACGGCTTCAGCGCCATGCTCGACCGGCTGGGCGTCGACCTGCGCGGCAGGAAGGCGCTGGTGCTGGGCAGCGGCGGCGCTTCGCTGACCGCGCGGCACGTGCTGAAGTCGCGCGGCGCGGCGGAGGTGATCGTCATCTCCCGCAGCGGGCCGGACAACTACGAAAACCTCGAGCGCCACGCCGACGCCAGCGTGTTGGTCAACACCACGCCGGTGGGCATGTACCCGAACACGAACGTCGCCCCGCTGGACATCGAAAGGCTTCCGAAGCTCGAGGCCGTGCTGGACGTGATCTACAATCCCGCCCGCACGCGGCTGATCCAGGACGCGATGGCGCGGGGCATCCCCTGCATGGCCGGCCTCGTGATGCTGGTGGAGCAGGCGCGCGCCGCGTCGGAGACCTTCACCGGGAGCAAAATCCCCGCTGAAAAGTCCGACGAAATCCTCGCCCTGCTGCGCGCGCAGACGCAGAACATCATACTCATCGGCATGCCCGGCTGCGGCAAGACCACCGTGGGCGAGATCATCGCCGCGCGCACCGGCCGGGAGTTCGTGGACCTGGACGACGTGATCGAGGCCAACATCGGCATGACGATCCCGGAGTTCTTCGAGACCCACGACGAGCCCGCCTTCCGGGACGAGGAGACGCGGGCCATCGCCGACACCTGCAAGCGCAGCTCGCTGGTCGTCGCCACCGGCGGCGGCTGCATCACCCAGCCCCGCAACCTGAACCTGCTCAAGCAGAACGGCGTGGTGATCTTCCTGGAGCGCGACTTGGCGCTGCTGTCCAAGAAGGGCCGCCCGCTGTCCCAGCGCAACTCCCTGGAGGAGATGTACAAAGTCCGCCTGCCGATGTACCTGGCCTTCGCCGACGCGCGGGTCGAGAGCACCGGCATCCCCGAAAAGACCGCAGAGAAGATGTTGGAGGTGTACCATGAAATTTCTCGTCGTTAACGGGCCGAACCTGAACCTGCTGGGCACGCGCGAGCCGAACATCTACGGCCGCCAGGACTACAAGGCGCTCGAGGCGCTGGTGCGCGACGCCGCGAAGGAGGCCGGCGTCGAGGTCGAAATCTTCCAGTCCAACCACGAGGGCGCGATCGTCGATAAGATCCAGGCCGCGATGGGCGACTGCGACGGCATCGTGATCAACCCCGCCGCCTACACCCACACCAGCGTGGCAATCCTGGACGCGCTGAAGGCCGTCTGCCTGCCTGCCGTGGAGGTGCACATCTCGGACGTCTCCACCCGCGAGGACTTCCGGCAGATCTCCTACGCCCGCCTGGCCTGCGTCAAGACCTACATGGGCCTGGGCTTCGAGGGCTACCGCCAGGCGATTCTGTTTTTGAAGAACTACATCGAAGGCCAAACCGCGTAACCCCAGAAGGGAGAATCCAAGGAACCTCAGGTTCCTTGGTGAGGATTCTCAAGGGGCAAAGCCCCTTGAGCAGGTCCGGGCAGCGCCCGCCGGGTCTGGGCGGAGCCCAGCGTTCCCCCTCCGGCCCGCGCAAACAAGACAAAGCTTCGGCAATACGAACCAAGGCTCCATCGCCCCCAAGCGCGGGCCGGAGCGAGGCGAGTTTATGGTCGGAAAGCGCAAGCTTTCCGAGCCAAACGAGCAACCGAACGCCCCGCATTCCCTTCCCCACCCACCGCAGCGCCATCCCCAAAACCCACAATTTAAGGGCCGTTCCATATCGGAACGGCCCTCTGCCTTTGCCTCGGATTTTGCTTGCCCGTCAGCCCTTCACAGCACCGGCAACCATGCCGTCGATGATCTTCTTGTTGAAGATCAGGAACAGCACCAGCATCGGGATCGTGATCAGTATCACGTCCGCGAACAGCATGTTGTAGGAGCTGGAATACTGGCCCAGGTAGGTGTAGAGCGTCAGCTGCACCGTGGTATTCTGCGTGCCCGGCCAGAAGTACAGCGGGTTGGTGAAGTCGTTGAAGATCGTAACGGCGTTCAGAATGATGACCGTGGAGGTCACCGGCTTGAGCAGCGGGAACACGACCTTATAGAAGATCTGCCCCTTGTTGCAGCCGTCGATCATCGCCGCCTCCTCCAATTCCCTGGGGATGGTGTCCATGAAGCCCCGGAACAGCATGATCGTGAACGGGAAGTTCAGCGCGGCCTCGATCATCACCATGGCGAAGAGCGTCTGGTAGATGTGCAGCGCCTGCAGCACCCAGATCGTGGGCAGGATCGACGCCGGGATCATCAGGCCGATCATCAGCAGCGTGCTGGCGAAGGCCGTGACCTTCGAACTCCTGCGCTGGAGCACATAGCCCGCCATCGCGCCGAAGATCACCAGCACCGCCACGCTCAGGATCATCAGCAGGAAGCTGTTCTTGAAGGCGCGCAGCACCTGGAAGTTGTTCTCGGTCAGCACCTTGGAGTAGTTGCCCCACTCGAAGGTCTCCGGCAGCGTCAGCGCCAACTTGTTCGCGCCGCGGCGATCCTTCAGCGAGTTGAGCAGCATGAACAAAAACGGCAGTATGAACACGACCAGCGCCACGAACCAGGCGATGATCTCCGCGATGGTGCGCTTGATGCTTCTCTCCTTCATGCTACTTCCCCTCCTTCCGATTCAGGAACGCCTGGAGCGGGAAGGCCAGTATCGCGGTGAGCGCCAGCATGATGACGTTGCCCGCCGTGGACAGGCCGTAGTAGCCCTGCGCGTACTGCTTGTAGATGATGGACGCCAGCACGTCGGTGGCGAAGCCCGGGCCGCCGCCCGTCATCGTCCAGATCAGCTCGAAGGAGCGCAGGCCGCCGATGAACGAGAGTATGATGACCGTGTTGCGCGAGGACGCCGTCAGCGGCAGCGTCACGTAGCGAATCTTCTGCCAGCCGGTGGCGCCGTCGATCTCGGCCGCCTCGTAGTAGCTCTGGTCGATGGACGTGATGCCGGCGATGTAGATGACCGTCGCGATGGACAGGCCCTTCCATATGTCGGTGAAGATCACCGAGTAAAGCGCGATGTTGCGGTTGCCCAGCCAGTCCGGCCCGCTGATGCCCAGCAGTGCCAGGCCCCGGTTGATCAGGCCGTTCGTCGGGTGCATCAGCGCCTTGAAGGCGATGCCGATGGCGATGGCCGAGACCAGGTTCGGGAAGAACACGATGGAGCGCAGTATGTTCTTCGAGCGGATCTTGCCGGTCAGGAACACGGCGATGAAGAAGGCCAGGATCACCTTGATGCCGCTGGTCAGAATCGCGTAGATAAAGGTGTTTTTGATGCCGATGCTCATCGAGTAGGTGGATAGGAAGGTTTTAAAGTTGTCCAACCCCACGAAGCGCGAGCTCTCGAAGTCCCACACGGTCATGCTGAAGTACAGCGATATGACCATCGGCACGATAAAGAATACGATGAAGATCACGAACGCGGGAACCAGGAACCAATAGGAATAGATGCTGTCCCCCGTCCGCGCCCTCGGCTTGACTGCTTTTTGCATGTTCTCATCCCCCTTGCGCATTGGAATGTCAGCCGCCCGAAGGCGGCTGACGGTTGACGATTCGCAGGAAGATTATTCGGGCCACTCGATGCCGAGCTGCGTCGCCTGGAGCTTGCAGTCGTCGTCGTACATCTGGGCGGCCTCCGCGCCGGTGACCTGGCCGGAGCCGACCTCCACGCAGATCTGCATGCAGTTCGCGCCCTTGACGGCGGTCTCGAACTCCATGGCCACGTGGGTCAGGCCCGCGTCGAAGTAGGCCTGCATGTCCTCGGCGACCGGACGATAGGCGGTGTCGGGCAGCTCGTAGCCCTTGATGCAGAAGGGGCCGTCGGGCAGCTGGGCGGAGACGTAGGCGTCCAGCGCCTCTTTGCTGGTGTAAAAGTCGAAGAACTCCATGACGGTGTCCAGGTTCTCGCTGTCCTTGTTGGCGTACATGGAGGTGGGCATCCAGACGGTCAGGCCGGTCTCGCCCTCGTCGGCGGGGATGCCGAAGACGCCCAGGTTGTCCACGACTTCCTTGCCCTCCAGCGAGTAGATGTTGGACAGCACCTGGGTCAGGATGATCCAGTGCGCGCCGTCGCCGTAGGCGATCTTATCCACCGCGTTGTCATAGGTGTCGGCCAGGTACGCGGGATCATAGAACTCCACGAGATCCTCGTACTTCTCGAAGGAGCGGGTGGCCGCCGGGGTGGTAGCGTACTTGGCGGTGCCGGCCTCGAAGTTCTTGGTGAAGTCGGGCTCCTGCGCCAGCACGTTGTAGTGGTCGCCCAGGAACAGCACCTGAGAGGTCCAGCTGTCGCCGAAGCCGCCGATCATCGCGATGCCGCCCTCGTCCTTGATCTTCTGGCAGTTGGCGATGAACTCATCCCAGGTCTTGGGCACTTCCAGGCCGTACTTCTCATAGACCTCGCGGTTGTAGACCACCGCGCCGGCCTGGGTGGAGGTGATCGGCACGCCGTAGAGCTTGCCGTCCACCGTCACGGAGGAGGCGTAGGTGTCGTCCAGGCGCTCCGCGAAGGGCTGATCGTTCAGCGGCGCCAGGTACTGCGCCGGGTTCAGCGCGTTGAGCAGGGAGCCGGAGTTGTAGGCCAGAATGTCGGCCATCGTGCCAGAGCCCAGGCGGGTCTTGACGATGTTGTCGCCCTCGGCGCCGCCCACGCGGAACTCGACCTCGACGTGGATGCCCAGCTTCTCCTCCGCCAGCGCGGCCACGGCGTTGAAGCCGTCCATGGACATGTCGGTGTCGGTCAGCATCGTGATCGTGCGGGTGCCCTCGGCCAGCGCGGAGAATCCGCCCAGCGCGCCCAGGCAGAGCATCGCGGTCAGCAGGATTGCAAGAAACTTCTTCATGGTTTTACCTCCTACTAAAAAATTGTACCACTAATATTATATACAAATTGCAAGCTTATTTCAATGGTGAAATGTCACAATTCACAAGTCGAATATTTGACAGGTTAAGTGAAAACCTCTCGATTTTGCATTTCTTACAAAACGAACGCCGCCGGATTTGTTCATCGCGGCGGCGTTTGTTGCATAATGGGCTGAATTGATTACTTTCTCTTATAAATGAAGCGATACTCCCCGGAGCCGATGCGGGCGGTCATGTCCGCGCCGTCGCGCGCGAACTCCGCGCCGCCGGCCTCCGCGATCTCCGCCACGTCCGGCAGCGTCAGCGTGGCGCTGGCGTTGGCCGGCACGCGCACGTCCACGCGCACCTCATCCCCGTCGATCTCCCAGCCGCAGGCCAGCTCGCCGTAGGGCGTCTGTTCGCTGGCGCGCGCGCTCGAAAGGCGCGGGTTGATCCTCGGCCGCAGGAAGGCGTGATGGTAGCCCGGATCCTCGGGGTCGGCGTCCAGACCGGCGGCGAAGCGGTAGAGGAACTCGCCCACCGCGCCGTAGGCGTAGTGGTTGAAGGAGTTCATGTCCGGGCTCCACATGCTGCCGTCCGGGCGAATGCCGTCCCAGTGCTCCCATATGGTGGTGCCCCCGGCCTTGACCTGGTACAGCCAGGAGGGGAAGTCGTCCTTGAGCAGCAGGTCGTAGGCCTCGTCCACGTAGCCGCACTCGGCCAGCGTCTGGGTGAAGTAGGTGGTGCCCATGAAGCCGGTCACCAGGTGGCCGTTCTCCTTCTGAAGGAGCTTGACCAGGTTCGCGGCGGTGCGCGCGCGCAGCTCGGGCGCCACCAGCTCGAAGTGCAGCGCCAGTATATGGGCGGTCTGGGTCTGGGCGGTCATGTCGCCCTCGGGCGTGAAGAAGGTCCGGCGGAACTTGTCCACGATGCCGTCGCGCAGCTTGCCGTAGGTCTCCACGTCCTCCGTCCGCCCCAGCGCCTTCGCCATCTTGACGAAGAGGCTGACCGAGTAGGCGTAGTAGGCGGTGCAGCAGAGCTCGTTGGGCGTCGCGCCGAAGTAGCTGCCCTGCTCCGCGTCCAGCGCCACCCAGTCGCCGAACTGCAGGCCGAAGCTCCACAGGTAGTCCTCGGAGTGGTCGCGCATGAAGTGGATCCACCGGCGCATGGGCTCGTACTGCTCCTCGACCACCTGAAGGTCGCCGTAGGCCAGGTACAGGCTCCAGGGGCAGATGATGATGGCGTCGGCCCAGCCCGCGGCGGAGTGGGTGCCCTGGCAGATCAGCCAGTCGTTCTTGGCGTTCGGGCTGCAGGTGAACAGGTCGGGCACCACGTGGGGCACGCCGCCGTCGGGAAGCTGATCGGCGCGCACATCCTTGAGCCACTTGCGGAAGAAGCCGTACACGTCCATCAGGAAGGTGGCCGTGCGGCAGAAGATCTGGGCGTCGCCCATCCAGCCCAGGCGCTCGTCGCGCTGGGGGCAGTCGGTGGGCACGTCCAGGAAGTTGCCCTTCTGGCCCCAGAGGATGTTGCGGTGAAGCCTGTTCACCAGCGGATCGGAGCACTCGAAGGCGCCCGTGGGCTGCATGTCGGAGTGAATCACCCAGGCGGTGAAGTCCTCGGGCTGGGCGTCCAGCGGCCAATCCACCAATTGGATGTAGCGAAAGCCGTAGAAGGTAAACTCCGGATGGTGGCGCTCCTCGCCGCTCCCCCGGCAGGTGTAGACGAGCTCCTCTTTGGCGGTGCGCAGGTTTGCGGTATAGACGTTGCCGCTCGCGTCCAGCGTCTCGAAGCACTTGAGCTTGTAGCTCCTGCCCGCCGCTCCGCGAATGGCGAACTCCGGCCAGCCGGTGAGCACCTGCTCGAAGTCCACCACGCGCTCGCCCCTGGCGGTGATCAGTATGCGCGCGGCCCTGCGCTTCTCCCGGCAGCGGATGCGGCAGCCGGGCTGGGCCTCCAGCACGGCGCGGTTGCCCTCGACGGCGCTCACCGGCCGCCAACCCTCGGGCGCATCGCCGGGCAGGCACCAGGCGGGGTTCTCCAGGCGGGCGTCGTAGATCTCGCCATCGTAGATCTCGGAGAAGAGCACCGGGCTATCGCCGCCGGTCCAGCTCTCGTCGCTGGCGACAATCTGCTCCCGGCCGTCGGCGTAGCGGATCAGCAGCTGGGCCAGGAAGGCGGTGCGGTCGCCGTAGATGTTGCGATCCTGGAACACGCCCATCTTGCCCTTGTACCAGCCCGCGCCCAGCATGGCGCCGACCGCGTTCCTGCCCCGGCGCAGCAGCGAGGTGACCTCGTAGGTCTGGTACAGGCCGTGGCGGTTGTAGCTGGTCCAGCCCGGAGCGAGCAGATCCTCGCCCACCCGGCGGCCGTTGAGGTAGGGCACGTAGATGCCCAGCGCCGAGCAGAACAGGTAGGCCTCCCGCACCTCCCCCAGCACGCTGAAGCTTCCGCGCACGCAGCTGCCCTTCGATTCGTCCGGACAGGGCGGGTTTTCGGCGGTGACGTACTTCGCGATCCAGGGCGAGCCGCAGAGCCCGCTGACGAAGCGCAGCGGCATGCTCCATCCGGATTCCTCCCCGTCCCCGGCCACGGCCACGCGGGCAAAGTAGGCGCGCGCCGGGGCCATATCGAAGCCCGGCGCGGCGACGCATACCGAGCGGTCGGAGTCCACCCAGCGGCTGTCGTAGAGCGCCACGGCAAACTCCGCGTCCGCCGCAATCTGCAGGCGATAGCCCCGCTGCACAAAGTCGCGCAGATCCGATTCGATCTTCCAGGAGAAGCGCGGCGACTCATCCAGGCCGACGGCCTCCCGCAGGTGATTGACCGTCAGTTCCCATATCCTAAGCATATCTTCGTTTTACCTCCCCTATCGGGGCCCGCGTCCGGCGCGGGCCCCCGGGCTGTCGATCCGGCCGTACTTCGCCGGATGGAGCTCACTTCTGTCCGTAGTAGGCGTTCGCGCCGTGCTTGCGGAAGAAGTGCTTGTCGCGGATGGTGTCGGGCGCGGTGCGCACCTTGGGGTTGATCAGCTCGGTCTTGGTGGCCATCTTGGCGACCTCCTCCAGCACCACGGCGTTGTGCACCGCCTCGGCGGCATCCTTGCCCCAGGTGAAGGGGCCGTGGTTGACGCAGAGCACGCCGGGCGTGTAGACCGGGTTGATGCCCCGGGTCTCGAAGGTCTCGATGATCACCAGGCCGGTGTTCTTCTCGTACTCGCCCTCGATCTCCTCCCTGGTCAGGCTCCGGGCGCAGGGGATCGGGCCGTAGAAGTAGTCGGCGTGGGTGGTGCCGTAGAGCGGAATGTCGCGGCCCGCCTGGGCCCAGGAGGTCGCCTCCGGCGAGTGGGTGTGCACGATGCCGCCGATCTCCGGATACTTCTTATAGAGCTCCACGTGGGTGGGCGTGTCCGAGGAGGGGCGGTACCTGCCCTCCACCACCTTGCCGTCCAGATCGACGACGACCATGTCGTCCGGGCTCAGCTTGTCGTAGTCCACGCCGCTAGGCTTGATGACGAAGAGCCCGGTCTCCGGATCGCGGCCGCTGACGTTGCCCCAGGTGTAGGTGATCAGGCCCCGGCGGGGCAGCTCCATGTTGGCCTCGTATACGTCCTTCTTGAGCTGTTCAAGCATGTTCTCCATCTCCTTCGCTTTGATCGGTGCTTTAGTCGCTGCCTCCATTATACAACATTTCTTTTACTTTTGCACGGTTTCCGCACAAAAACCCGGCGGAAAATTTCTATCTTCATTCCGCCACAGTTCCGCCGGGAATTTGCCGCATATTTCGCCAAAATGTTGTTTCCAAACCCTTGTATAGATATTAAATATGTGCTACAATATGGTTACATAGGATTTTTATAGCAGGGGGAGGATGCCCTATGGATCGAAGGCGAATGACGCGTCTGCTCAGCGCGCTGCTGTGCGCTGTTTTGCTGTTCACCGACGCGCCCGCGAGCGTGCTTCGCGCGTCGGCGGATGAAACCGTCCTGACGGAGTCCGCGGTCGAGATGCAAATCGCGGAGATCGAGGAGACGGGCGAGCTTCCCCCCGCGCCCGAGGAGCCGGATGAGGGCGGCGTTGAAGCCGATGACGGCGCGCAGCCGCCCGCCGGGGACGCGGAGGCGCCCTCGACGGACGAGGTTTCCGCGCCGGACGGCGACGGCGAGCTGGAGGCGCTGGCCTCGGGCTGGGTGTCGGACATGGACGCCGACGGCGTTCGCGGCGACTACGAGCGCGCCCTGTGGCTGTACGAGGCCGTGATCATCAACTTCGAGCGTGGCGAATCGGACGACCCCCTCTACGCGATGATGAACCTGAGCGGCTCCCCGCTGGGCTACGCCCGGGCCTACGCCTCGCTGCTGGGCGCGGCGGGCATCGAGTGCGCGGTCGTCGAGGGAGACGGGGATGCCTGGAACCTGGCGAAGCTCGAAGGCGAGTGGACGCACATCGACGCCTTCCGCGACGACGGCCCCGACGGCTTCGGCGCGCACTTCGGCCTGAGCGACGCCGCGATGGCCCGGGACCACGCCTGGTCCGCGGAGCTTCCCGCCTGTGCGGGCGCGCGGAACAGCTACTTCGTCCGGGAGCTCGGCTGCCGCGCCTTCGACGGGGCGGATGAGCTGCGCGCGCTGCTGGCGGAGGCGCTGGAGGCGGGCGAAGGCGCGCTCTCCCTCTACAACGCCGGCGAGGCGCTCAGCGTCGCCGAGGTGCTGCCCGGCCTCCTGTGGGAGCTCGCCCCGGAGGCGCAGGCCACCGTATCCGAAAGCGGCTGCCGCGCCGAGGTCTCCCTGCGGACCTCTCTCAGTGAGCTGGAGCGCGCGGCCGGCGGCGTCGCCGCCAGGGCCATCGTGCCCTCCGTCACGGAGCTGGTGCTGGGGAAGGGCGAGAAGTTCCACATCGACTACACGCTGGAGCCGGAGGGCGCCGCCCCGGTCGAAATGACCTACGACGCCCAGCCCCGTGGCCCCATCGTGGGCGATCAGGATGGCAACCTCACCGCCAAGAAGACCGGCAAGACGACGCTGATCCTCGAGACGAAGGACAAGAAGCTTCGGGTCGAGATCCCGGTCACCGTCAAGAAGGCGCCCACGAAGATCCTCCTGAGCGGCGCGCGCAGGGAGATGGGCGTGGGCGAGACCATGCGGGCGAACTACGCCCTCTCCCCCTCCTCCGCGGCGGGCAGGGTCAGCGTTTCCATCCCGGAGGAGCAGCGGGACATCGCCAGCGTCGGCGAGGACGGCGCGGTCACCGCCCACAGGCAGGGCTCCTTCACGCTCAACCTGCAGACCTACAACGGCAAGAAGGCGAAGGCCACCATCGAGGTCAAGGCCGCGCCCACCGCCGTGATACCGCCCTCCGAGCCGCTGACCATCGGCATGGGCGACAGCTGCACGCCCGAGTGGGCGCTCAGCGAGGGCGCCGCGGGCAAGCTCAGCTTCCGCAGCTCGAATCCGAAGGTCGCCGAGGTCGATCCCGACAGCGGCGAGATCCGCGCCGTGGGCGTGGGCGATGCGGAGATCACCGCCGCCGCCTACAACGGCGTCGAGGCCAGCCTCTCCGTGACCATCGTGCCCGCCCCCACCGAGCTGGTGCTGGAGGCCGAGGGCGGCAGGACCACGATCGGCGTCAGGGAAACGCTCCGGCTCATCTCCGCGCTGCGGATGGGCGACGCGCCCTTCGAGGGCAGCTATGAGCTCAGCTGCAAGTCCAGCAAGCCCTCCGTGGCGTCGGTGAGCGCCGACGGCGTGGTCACCGCCAAGAAGGCCGGCAAGGCGAAGATCACCGCCACCACCTACAACGGCAAGCTCAGGGCGGAGCTCACCATCACCGTCAAGAAGGCCCCGTCGAAGGTCAGCATCTCCGTCGACCGCAACCAGCTGGGCGTGGGCGAGACGCTCCAGCCGGGCTACAAGCTGACCTCCGGCTCCGCGGGCACGGTTTCCTTCTCCATCCCGGAGGAGCAGTGGGGCATCGCCACCGTCGATGAAGCGGGGCAGATCACCGCCCACAGCGTCGGAACGTTCTCCCTCAACGCCGTCACCCACAACAACAAGAGGGCCAAGGCCGTGACCATCGAGGTCCTGCCCCGGCCCGAATCCATGCGCATCGTCGAGGCCCCCGAGGAGCTGGGCGTGAACTCCACCGGCAGGATCGTGGCCGCGCTGAACGAGGGCAGCGCCGGCCTGATTCGATACCGGGTGATCGACTCCCAGGCCGCGGACGGCAGCGGAAGGGACGTCGCCACCGTCGACGCGGACGGCAACGTTCTGGCGAAGACCGCCGGTATCGGCACGCTGGAGGCCTACACCTACGCGGAGGGCGTCTCCGCCACGGCGCCGCTGCGGGTCGTTCCCGCCCCCGAGGAGCTGCTGCTGCCCGAGAAGAGCATCGACCTCGGCGTGGGCGACAGCTACCAGATCCTTCCGGAGGTCGTGCCCGAGGGCTGCGCCGCGACCTACAGCTACAAGTCCAGCAAGGCCAGCCGCGCCTCCGTGAGCGCCGACGGCCTGGTGCAGGGCAAGAAGACGGGCAAGGCTGCCATCACCATCACCGCCCAGAACGGCGTGAGCGTCAGTCTGAGCGTCAACGTCAAGAAGAAGCCCAGCAAGGTGAGCCTCGACGCCGGGGAGCAGAAGCTGACGCTGGGCGTGGGCGAGACCTTCACGCTCCACCCGACGATCACGAAGAACAGCGCCACCACGCTGCGCTACGAGAGCGACGACGAGGAAATCGCCACCGTCGCGCCGGACGGCACGATCACCGCCGCCTCGGAGGGCGCGGCGATCATCACCGTCACCACCCACAACGGCAAGAGTGCGCGCTGCGAAGTGACCGTCGTGCCCGCGCCCGAGGACATCGAATTCGAGGAGCCCCAGCGCATCAGCGTGGGCCAGGAGAGCTTCACGCCCAAATACGCGCTGACGCCCGAGGGCGCGCACACCTCGCTGCGCTTCGAGCTGATCTCCGGCGAGGGGATCGTGGCGATCGAAGATGGAATCCACATCGCCGCCCTGCGGGAGGGCGAGGCCGTCATCCGCGCCTACACCCATGTGGAGGGCCTGTACCGCGACTTCCCCATCGACGTCGTGCCCACGCCGGAGGCAATCCAGCTGCCGGAGAACTTCGCCGTGCAGCTGAACACCGAGGGCGCGCAGCTCCCGGTGGCGTTCCTGCCCGAAAACTCCGCGGCGGACCTGACGTTTGCACTCAGCGGCGCGAACAAGAAGAAGGGCTTCTTCGCCATCGACGCCGACACCGGCTGGATCACGCCCAAAAAGGTCGGCCGCTGCGAGGTCACCGTCACCACCAAAAACACGCCGAAGAAGGTGAGCGCCAAGACCACGGTCTGGGTGCTGGAGGATCTCAGCGCCCCCGCGCTGCTGAAGTTCGCGGGCCAGTCGCCGGTCTATCTGGAGGCGGGCGACAGCTACGCGCCCGAGCTCTACGTGTTCCCCGAGGGCGTCGATCCCCGGATGCAGTGGACCTCCTCCAACGCGGAGATCGCCCGCGTGCAGAGCGACGGCTCGATACTGGCCGTATCCCCCGGGCGCGTGACCATCACCGGCACATCCGCGAGCAACCCCAAGCTCTCGGCGGTAAAGTTTAAGGTGGTGGTGCTCTCCCATTACCGCTGCCTGGTCATGCCGGAGCACCGCACCAAGGATCCCTCCACCATCGCCTCCAACATGCGGCAGATCCAGGCGGTGCGCGAGTCCGCCTACGCGGAGCTCAACGAGGTCTCGGCCAATGATGGCATCAGCGATTCCGAGTACAACAAGCGCCTGAATGCCATCGACCGCGCCTTCGACATGTTCGCCTTCCCCTGGAGCCCCAATTCCCTCAAGCGCTACTGGAAGGCCGCGAACTCCGAGGGCGGAGAGAAGGACTTCAAGAAGGACACCTACTACTTCGGCATGCCCTACACCCAGTACCACCGCACCTACTACCCGCAGCGGCTGATCAACAAGGGCTTCGTCGTGCCGGAGGGCGACCACTACCGCACCACCAACAGCTTCACCAGCCGCGAATATCCCGGCAGCGACTGCTCCAGCTACTGCTCGATGGCGCTGTGGGGCTACGGCAGCGGGCGCAACAGCGATACCACCAACGGCATCGCCGACGCCAGCTACTACAAGACCATCAACACCTGGGACAAGATGCGCCCCGGCGACCTGATCTGCTCCGGCGGCCACCACGTGGTGATGTTCCTCTACTACACCAACGCGGCCCGCGACCAGTTCGTGGTCATCGAGCAGGGCGGCGGCGGAGACGACCTCTACTCCAACTGCGTCTCCACCTCGATCCGCGACAAGAGCTATTACACCTCTCGCAAATACAAGATCCGCCGCCCGAAGTAGGCCCGCGCCGGGCACCGGCTATGTAGCCGCGGAATCCTCCGCGGCCGGGGCGGCGTCGAGCATCGCCTCGATGCCGATGCCGTAGCCCCGGGTCGGATCGTTGACGAACACGTGCGTAACGGCGCCCACGATCCTTCCGTCCTGCAAAATCGGGCTGCCCGACATGCCCTGCACGATGCCGCCGGTGCGGGCCAGGAGCGCCGGGTCGGTCACGTGCACCACGATGGAGCGGGTATCGCGCGCGCCGTTGGGCGCGATCTGCTCGATCTCACAATCGTAGGCGCGCACCGCATCGTCCACGGTGGTCAGGATCTGCGCCTCGCCCGTGTGCATCAGGCTCCAGCTCCCCACCGGCAGGCCCTCGGGATAGGGCGAATCGATCGCCTTCCCGTCGCAGCCTTCGCCGAAGATGCCGTAGGCGCAGTTCGACGTGATCTCGCCGATCTGCTCCTGCCGGGCCAGGAAGTCGCCCACGATCTCGCCGGGAGCGCCGCGCTCCCCCCTGCGCACCTCCACCACGTCGCACTGGTAGATGCCGCCGTCCGCCACGGGCAGCGTGATTCCCGTGTCCACGTCGGAGATGGCGTGGCCCAGCGCGCCGAAGCTGCCCGTCTCGGGATCCACGTAGGTCAAAGTGCCCACTCCCGCGGTGCTCGAGCGCACCCAGGCGCCGATGCGCAGGCTGCCGTCCCGGGGATCGGCCACGGGCGTGAGCGTGAGCGTGCGCTCACTGCCGTCGCGCATGACCGTCACCGCCGCGGGCTCGCCCGCGCTGAGCTGCGACGCCAGCTCCGCCGCCGAGCGCACGTCCGCGCCGTTGACCCGCGTGATCACGTCCCCGGAGTTGAGCCCCGCCAGCCGCGCGGGGCTCGCGCTCCTTCCCAGGTCGGAGGTGCCGACCACCACCAGGCCCTCCGTCTCGACGGCGATGCCCACCGACGCTCCGCCGGGAATCAGCCGCCGCTCCTCGTTGACCTCCAGCTCCACCTGCTTGACCGGTATGCCCAGCAGCTTGAAGATCAGGCTGCCGCTGCCGCAGGTGTCGCCCGCTTCGATCTCAATGCCTCCGTCCCTGCGCGTGAGCCTGGCGTCCGTGCTGCCCGAGTCGAGCTGCGCGCTGCCCGGGATCGCCAGCTCCAGCGCCGCGTTGGAGCCCGCCGCCAGCGAAAGCCGCTCCGGCAGCGCTCCCAGCGCCCGCACGCCCGGCGAGGCCAGGCCGACGCCCAGCATCGCCGCCAGCGCCAGCGCCCACGCTCCCCGCAGGGGTTTCCATTTCAACTCCTTCATATTAGAATCATCCCCCATCCGTTTTGCGATCCACCGCCGATCGCAGCCTTCATTCTCCCCGGGGGGAAATGCGCCCATGCTGCCAATTCCCCGGTATGCTGGGAATGGCTGGCGCACGGCGCTCGAAAGTCGCGGCGCGCCGGGAAGCCACTCCCGGATTCTTCCAGCCGTCGCACGATTTTAACCGCTTTTCCATCGGAATAAACCATTTTTCGGCGAAAAGAGGTTGCGAAATGGGCGCAAAACGTCTATAATGGTGAATAAAGTGGGAGGATTATGCTATGGACTCGGACATCGCGTCGACGCGCTTCGAGGACGCCCGGGGAAAGCGGCTGCTGGCCGCCGTATCCGGCGGAGCGGACTCGGTGGCGCTGCTGGTCCTCCTGGCGAGGCGGCGCGAGGCCGCCGGCTTCGAGCTCGCCGCCGCCCACTACCACCACGGCATCCGCGGCGAGGCCGCCGACGCCGACGCAGAATTTGTCAGGCAACTTTGCGCCAAGCTGCGCGTCCAATTGATCGAGGGGCGCGGCGACGTTCCCGCCCTCGCCAGGGCCCGAAGCATCGGCATCGAGGCGGCGGCGCGGGAGGCGCGCTACGCGTTTTTGCGCGACGCGAAGCGGCGCTGCGGCGCGGACTGGATCGCGCTGGCCCACCACCGGGACGATCAGGCCGAGACCGTGCTGATGCACCTGCTGCGCGGCGCGGGCCCCGACGGCGCCTGCGGCATGGCCCGGCTGGAGGGCGACCTGTACCGGCCGCTGCTGGACGTTCCCAGGCGCGCGCTTCGGGAATTCCTGGAAGGCGAGGGCATTCCCTGGCGCGAGGACGCCAGCAACGCCATTCCGGACACGCCGCGCAACGCGCTCCGCCTGAATGTGTTGCCCGAAATCGAGAGAAGCTATCCATCGGCGGCGGAAGCGCTGGCGCGCCACGCGAAGCTCATGCGCATCGAGCGGGATTTTGTGGCAGGGCAGGCGGAGGATTTCCTGCGCCGCCGGCTGGAATCCGGCCCCTACGGGCGCAGGCTCCGGCTGGACGGGAGCGAGGCGGAGGCGCTGCTGCGGCGCGCGCTGCGGTCGCTCTGCCCGAAGCTCGACGCCGCGCGGACGGACGCGCTGGTCGAACTGGTTCGCCAGCCCCGGGGCGCGATGGAGCTGCCCGGCGGAATCCGCGCCGAGCGCACGAACGGCAAGCTTTACCTGCTGCCCACAGCGAGGCGGCAGAATCTGGAAGCGCCGCTGCCCCTGCCCGGGGAGGCGGAGCTGTCCGGCGTGGCGCGGGTCCGGGCGGAGATCGGAAGCTTTCCCCTCGCGCCGGACGACAGATTTACGGAGCTCTGCGACCCGGCCGCTTTGCGCGGCGCGGTGCTGCGCACCCGCCGGAGCGGCGACCGCTTCCATCCGCTGGGCGCGCCCGGGGACCGGCTGCTGTCCGACTACCTGACCGACCGCAAGCTCGACCGCCCGCTGCGGGACTTCCTTCCGCTGGTGGCGGCGGGAAGCCGCGTGCTCTGGGCCTGCGGCCTGGGGCTGAGCGAGACGGCGCGGGTGCGGGACTTCGCTTCCCCGGCCGCGAAGCTCACGCTGATCCCCATTACCAAAGACGCATCGGAGGAAGATCGATGAAGAACGACATTCGGGAGATCCTGGTATCCGAGGAGCAAATTCAAGGGCGCGTGGCCGAGCTCGCCCAGGCGCTGGTGGAGGAGTACGACGGCAGGACGCCCACGGTGGTGTGCGTATTGAAGGGCTCGGTGATGTTCTACACCGACCTGCTGCGCCACATGCAGATACCGCTGCGGCTGGACTTCATGTCGGTGTCCAGCTACGGCGCGGGCACCACGGGCGGCGCGATCCACATCCGCCAGGAGCTGACCACGGACATATCGGGCAAGGACGTGATCATCGTCGAGGACATCATGGACTCCGGCCGGACGCTGAACCTGCTCAAACCGCTGCTGCTCAAGCGCGGCGCGAAGAGCGTGAAGATCGTGACGCTGCTGGACAAGCCCTCCCGGCGCGACCCGGCGGTGACGCTGGAGCCGGACTACGTGGGCTTCGTGATCGAGGACGAGTTCGTGGTGGGCTACGGCCTGGACTACGCCGAGCAGTACCGCAACCTGCCCTACATCGGCATACTCAAGCCCGAGGTCTACGCCAAGAGCTGAGGTTTATACCCGGTTGATAGAATCGCTGTACAATTCAAACGGTTTTTTCGGTAAAGCAGAAAGAGAGGATTTCCGGATTGAAGAAGAAGAGAAGCCTTTGGCAGGGCCCGCTGATGTACCTGCTCTTGCTGGTGGCGATCCTCGGCGTGGTATGGATGCTGGGCTCCGGCGACGCGACGCCCTCGGTGACGTTGAACTACTCCGAGTTCCTGGAGTGGGTGGAGGCCGACCTGCGGGCCGCCAACGGCGAGAAGCTCAGCGACGCGCAGAAGGACATGTCCATCGATCGCATCGTGATCCAGTCGAACACGCTGTACGGCCTGAAGGAGAACAGCCTGATCCCCGCCGCCAACTTCCCGGACAGCTACGACTTCAAGGTGATCGTGCCCAGCGAGGAGCAGTTCTACGCGGACGCGAATCTGATTTATACGGACGTGCTGGGCCACAGCGTGCGGCCCACCGAGTACGCCTTCCAGTTCGCCACGGAGCTTCCCGCCCAGACCAGCTGGCTGGCGGAGCTTCTGCCGATGTTCCTGACGCTGGTGATGGTCGGCCTGCTCTGGTACTTCCTGATGCGCCAGCAGACCGGCGGCAAGGGCGGCATGATGGGCTTCGGCAAGTCCCGCGCCCGCCAGTCCCTCCCGACGGACAACAAGGTCACATTTGACGACGTGGCCGGCGCCGACGAGGAGAAGGAGGAGCTCAAGGAGATCGTCCAGTTCCTGAAGAATCCCCAGAAGTTCACCCGCGTGGGCGCGAAGATTCCCACGGGCATGCTGCTCGTGGGCCCGCCCGGCACGGGCAAGACGCTGCTGGCGCGCGCGGTCGCGGGCGAGGCGGGCGTTCCCTTCTTCTCGATCTCCGGCTCCGACTTCGTGGAGATGTTCGTGGGCGTGGGCGCGAGCCGCGTGCGCGACCTGTTCAACGAGGCCAAGAAGGCCGCCCCCGCCATCGTGTTCATCGACGAGATCGACGCGGTGGGCCGCCAGCGCGGCGCGGGCCTGGGCGGCGGCCACGACGAGCGCGAGCAGACGCTGAACCAGCTGCTGGTGGAGATGGACGGCTTCACCCACAACGAGGGCGTGATCGTCATGGCGGCCACGAACCGAAGCGACGTGCTCGACCCGGCGCTGCTGCGCCCCGGCAGGTTCGACCGGCGCATCATCGTCAACTATCCCGACGTGATCGGCCGGGAGGAGATCCTGAAGGTGCACTGCCGCAACAAGCCGCTGGCGGCGGACGTGGATCTGCACGTCCTCGCCCGGCGCACGCCGTACTTCACCGGCGCGGACCTGATGAACGTCATGAATGAGGCGGCGCTGCTCACCGCCCGCAAGGATCAGGCCAAGATCACCATGGCGACCATCGAGGAGGCCATCACCCGCGTGATGGCCGGCCCGGAGAAGCGCTCCAAGCGCATCACCGACATGGACCGCAGGCTGGTGGCCTACCACGAGGGCGGCCACGCCATCGTCAGCTACTACATCCCCGAGTGCGACAAGGTGCACGAGATCACCACCATCCCCCGCGGCCAGGCCGGCGGCTACACCATGTACCTGCCCCAGGAGGAGTTCAACTACATCACCACCGCGCGCCTCAAGGCGCAGATGGCGAGCCTGATGGGCGGCCGCGTGGCGGAGGCCATCGTGTTCGGCGACATCTCCACCGGCGCGTCCAGCGACATCAAGCAGGCCACCGAGATCGCCCGGGGCATGGTCACCGAGTACGGCATGAGCGACAAGCTGGGCCCGGTGTTCCTGGGCTCCGAGCACGAGGTGTTCCTGGGCAAGAGCTTCTCCCAGCAGAACAGCGGCTTCTCCGAGAACGTAAACGAGGCCATCGACTCCGAGGTCCACGCGCTGATCGAGGGCGCGTACCGCAGGGCCGAGGGAATCCTCACCGACCACCGCGACCAGCTGGACAGCCTGGCGGCGCTGCTGATCGAGCGCGAGAAGCTGGACGAGGAGGAGTTCGCCAGCTTCATGGAGGGCAAGAGCCTGCCCGGCCAGGCGCCCACTCCGGCCCCCGCGCCCGAGCCCGAAGCGGAGAGCAATCTCTCCAACGAGAGCGAGTCCTTCCCCTCCGGCAAGCCCGCCGCCGAAGGCAGCCTGTGACCCCAGCAAGGAGCGCCCGCCACAGCGGCGGGCGCTTTTTTGCGCAGTTTGACGCAATTTATCGCCCACATTGTCCGAAATTGGAAACAGCTTGATAATATTTTCCATCTTATAAAGGGAAATATGCTTTATCATTTACCGAAACTATGCTATAATCAAATTGACTATATAGGAGAAATAGCAGCTATGGAATTCAGATCGAATCGCAGGCCGGATGCCTCCGGTCGCGGCGCCGCCTCCTCCGGAGAGAGGCGCGCGTCCGCCACCAGCCTCCGCGGCGAGTACACCCGCTCCGCCGGGGGAAGCTCCCGCGCCGGGCAGTCCCGCTTCGACGGCGGAAGCTCTCGCGCCGGGCAGTCCCGTTCCGCCGGGGGAAGCTCCCGCGCCGGACAGTCCCGCTTCGACGAGGGCAATCCTCGCTCCGGGCAGTCCCGCTTCGACGACGGCTCCCGCGCCGGGCGTTCCCGCTTCGACGACGGCAGCTACCGCAACACCTCACGCCCCAGGCCCCGCAGGCGCAGACGCGACCCTGCGGCGATCATCGTTCCCATCGTGCTGGGCCTGGCGCTGCTGGCCGGGATCGTCTATGTAGGCTCCTCCTGGCTCATCTCTACGGTAAACAAATCCACCTATTGCAGCAACATATTCATCAACGGCATCGACATCTCCCGCTACTCCAAGGAGGAGGGCATGGAGTACGTGCGCGAGCAATCCACCGAGCGGATCAACGCGCAGCACACGCTGAACTGGCAGGGCAACAGCTGGAGCTTCTCCGCGAAGGACTTCGGCGGCAGCATCGAGACCGACAATGTGATGGACCGCGCGTGGAACATCGGCCACGTGGGCAACATATTCGACCGGAGCTCGTCCATACTCTCGCTGCGACACAATCCCATCTACCTGACCGCGCCCGTGAGCTATAACGAGGAGCAGGTGGACGGCTTTGTGGATCAGATCTACAACGCGCTCTACATCCCCCCGCGGGACGCCACCGTCGTGGCCAACCTGACCAGCCCGGAGCTGGCCGAGGGCTCCGCCGAGGGACAGGAGCTCGACCGCGAGACGGCGCGCGCCCAGATCGTCTCCCTGCTGGAGACGGGCGAGGGCGGCGACGTGCTGCCGGTGCTCACGCTGGAGCCCTCGCTGACCACGGAGCAGGCGATGAATACGCTGAACCTGATCGTCGAATACAAGACCGACACCTCGGCCCGCGGCTACTACGGCCGCTTCAACGTGCGCAAGGGCCTGAGCTACTTCTACGGCATGATCGTGCAGCCCGGCGAGGAGGTCAGCTTCAACGAGGTCGTCGGTCCCCGCACCAAGGAGCGCGGCTGGCAGCCCGGCACCGAGTACATCGGCGGCGGCAAGTCCCAGGAGGGCTACGGCGGCGGCATCTGCCAGGCCAGCTCCACGCTCTACGGCGCGCTGCTCAAGGCCGGAATGACCATACTGTCGCGATCGAATCACTCGATGACCGTGGCCTACGTCGATCCCAGCCTCGACGCCGCCGTCACCGAGACCAGCAGCAAGGATCTGCGCTTCCGCAACGACACCGACAGCGCCATCACCATCTACACCGAGGTCACCAAGGAGTACGCGACGGTGCAGATCTACGGCGCGCGGCCCAAGTATCGCTACGAGCTCGAATCCCACATCATCAGCCAGGACAGCGGCGCGAAGAAGACCGCCTACATCGACGATGTGGATGGCACCTACTGCTACTACACCGATGAAACCAAGCTCTACAGCGAGGGCCACGCGGCCCTGACCAGCGAGGGCTGGCTCGTCGCCTACGATTGGGACACCAACGAGGAGGTCGAGCGCCGGCAGCTCTCCCGCGACATGTACGAGTCCGGCTACAACATCTACTGGCGCGGCGTGCACTCCCGCGACGAGGAGGGCGGCCCCGACACTTCGAGCGCCCCTACCGAATCGGCGGAACCGTCCAGCGACGGCGCGAGCGGCAACTGATGCGAATCGGAATCGATATCGACAACCACAAATATAAAGGAGCGAATTTCCCATGAAGAAGTGCTTTCTGACCCAGCGCGGCCCCAAGGCCCTCGGACCCTACTCCACCGCCAACATCTGCGGCTCCCTGTGCTTCCTGTCCGGCATGCTGGGCATCGACCCCGCCACCGGCAAGCTGCCCGAGGGCCCGGAGGCCCAGGCCAGGCAGGCGTTGGCGAACGTCGGCGCGGTGCTGGATGAGCTGGGCCTGACTCCCGCCTCCGTGCTCAAGACCACGGTGTTTCTGAAGGATCTGAACGACTTCGGCAAGGTCAACGCTATCTACGCGGACTTCTTCGGCGCGGACTTCCCCGCCCGCAGCTGCGTGGAGGTGGCGAAGCTCCCGATGGACGCGCTGGTGGAGGTGGAGGCCATCGCCACCATGGAGAAGTGAGGCACACCAGAATCCCAAGGATCGAATCCTTAGAATAGAATCCTGGAATCCCGGAACGGTACCCAACCTCGGAATAACAACAGAAGAGGAGAGTGGATTTCCCATGTTCCAATCGGCAAACGTGTCCATCTTTGCCGGAAGCGGCGGACAGGTCTTTGCCCAGCGCATGTGCAAGTACATGAACAAGCGCCTGGGCTCGTCGGAGGTCATTCGGTTTTCGGAGGGCAACACCTTCGTGCGCATCAACGAATCCGTGCGCGACCGGGACGTGCTGCTGGTGCAGCCCATCGGCATGCACTCCAACGATGAGTTCGTGGAGATCCTGTTCTGGATGGACGCCTTCAAGCGCGCCAACGCGCACTCCTGCACGCTGATCATGCCCTACTTCGGCTACGGCAAGGGCGACAAGAAGGACGAGCCCCGCGTGTCGATCCGCGCCCGGGTCTGCGCGGAGTGCATGGAGCTGGCCGGCGCCGACCGCTTCGTCACGATGGATCTGCACGCCCAGCAGCTCCAGGGCTTCTTCAAGAAGCCCATGGATCACCTCTACGCCACGCCGATGCTGGCCGAGGTCGTCAAGCGCATCGGCACGGAGGACATGGTCATCGTCTCCCCCGACGCGGGCTACGCCAAGCAGGCCCGCAAGTTCGCCTCGATGCTGCACCTGCCCATCGCCATCGGCGACAAGGAGCGCGTCGATCACACCGAGAACGCCTCGATCCTCGAGGTCATCGGCGACGTGAAGGACAAGAACTGCCTGATCGTGGATGACTTCACCATCTCCGGCGGCACGCTGGTGAACCTGGCCAGCAGCCTGGTCGCCCGCGGCGCGAGGAGCATCCAGGCGATGCTCAGCCACAACATCATCTCCACCGCCGGCGTGCAGAAGATCAACGCAAGTCCGATCCAGACCGTCTACTCCACGGATACGGTCTACAACCCGAACATCGAGAATGAGCCGAAGTTCAAGACCATCTCCGTGGCCCCGATGTTCGCCGAAACCATCATGCGCTACTACAACTGCGAATCGGTCAACGACATGTTCAGCCAGCTGCCCGAGCCCATCGTAAAGGCCGGCTTCACACTGGCGGGCCTCACGCTGTAGACCTTACCGCACAAAGGGCGGGGGCGCGATCGCGCCTCCGCCCTTTGCCGTCCCGCAGGAACGCGCTCCGGATTGAATTCCGGCATCAGGGGTAAATCAACTCCTGCGTCTTGCACTCATGGAACATGCGGTTCGTCTCGACGCCGTCGGGCAGGAAGCCGTCCGGCACGAAAATGCGCTCGAGATGATCGCAGTAGCTGAACATCTCCTCCATGCTGCGCGCCTTTGAAGTATCGAAGTCCCGCAGATCCAGCGCGACGAACGACCTGCAGGCCGTGAACATGTAGCTGAAGTCCGTCACGTTCGAAGTATCGAACCCATGCGAAATCAGAGGAATCGCCTTGATGATCGCATTGAACGCGCCTCCGGCCACGTTCCCCTCCGCATCCATAGGCCGAAGCTTCAGATTTGACAGCGACATGCAGCCCTCGAACATGTGGGACATATTCGTCACCTTCCGGGTGTCCAAACCGCTCACATCCAGCGACCGCAGCATGAAGTCCATGGCAAACATGTACCGCATATTTCGAACCGAGGAGCAGTCCAGGCTCTCGATATCCACGCTCTCCATCCGCATGCAGTTATAAAACATGTAGCTCATATCCTCCACCTGGGAGGTATCGAAGCATCCGTTGAAAACCACCCGCGTGAGGAAGGTGGAGTGGGCGAACAGCGCAAAGCAGTTCGGACTCGCCACGACCCGGCCCGTCGAGCCGATGTGGAGCGCATAGCTCGTGGCACTTTCGCTCGGGATATCCAGCCAGCCGCGGACGCTTCCGTCGCGCGCCGCGGACAGGTCGAAGTTGAACGTCGTCATTTCGTTCAGCGTATCGTGGAAATAGATCGCCGTGATGTCTATACGCTCAGGTCTGGGGTAGCCGATGAACTCCAGGTCGCTGAAATCGGCGTTTTCAAAGAAGCTGTAGATCCCGTGGGGCGACGCATCGCTTCCGCCGCCCAGCATCACGCCGCCGCGCAGCGTTCGGGGATCGGCGGGCTTCGAATTCGCCGGGTAGGTGATGTGATCCGTTCCGCAGTATTCGAACATGCCCTCCGTGCATCCCAGGAGCGCAAGGTTCTTGCGGCCCCGGATCTCCCTGAGCGATTCGCAGCCGATGAACATATTGCTCATATCCTGCACGCGGAGGGTATTGAAGTCCTTCAAATCCAGGCTGGTCAGCGATTCGCATCCATAGAACATTTCGGCCATATCGGTCGCGCCCGAGGTATCGACGCCGCGCAAATCGACCGACTTCAGCGCGCTGCAACCGTAGAACATGCCGTTCATGTTCCGCGCGCTGCCCATGTCGAGCCCGCGCAAGTTCGCCCGGGCCAGCGAGGTGCACTCCCGGAACATGCTGTACGTCGTCTCCACGCTGCGCATATCCAGCCCGCTCAGATCGATATCCGTCAGCTGCTCGCAGTATTGGAACATCTCCGACATATCCTCTACGCTTCCGGTGTTGAGCTTCCCCAGCCGCACGCGCCTCAGCCCGTCGCTCATCGAGAACATGCCCTTCATGGTGTACACATTCGAGCAATCGAAGCCGCTCACATCCAGCTCCGTCAGCGAATTGCAGCCGCAGAACATCGCCTCCATGTCCTGCACGCTTCTCGTGTCGAAGTCCCCCACGTCCAGCGCGGCCAGATTGTAGCAGCCGTCGAACATGCTGCTCATGTGCTCGACCCTGGAGGTGTCCAGCCCGGAGAGGTTCAGCTTCGTCAGCTTCGAGCAGCCCTCAAACATGCCGGTCATATCGAAGACCTTCGAGCTGTCGAAGTTGCTCAGATCAAGCTCGGTCAGCGACGCGCATCCCTTGAACATCTCCCGCATGGCGACCACATTGCCAGTATCGAAGCCGCTCAGGTCGAGCGCGGCCAGCTTGCCGCAGCCGGAGAACATGTTGTCCATGCTCTTGACCGCGGAGGTATCAAAGCTGTCGTTGAAGTCCAGCGCGCGCAGATTCACGTAGTCCACGAACAGGCCGTAGCTGTCCATGTTGGCCTTGACGCCCCCGTTCGCGGCGATGTAGAGGGCGAAGTTTCCCTCCTCCAGCTCCGTGTCCAGGGCCTCGACCCAGGCGAGCACGCTCCAGTCGCCCTCCTCCGAGAAATCCTCGGCATCTGGCGGCGCATCGAAGGTATCCGACAGGAAGTGAATCTCCCCCACATCCTCCTTGTCCAAATAACTTACCGCGGGCGTCATTCCCGCGCCGCTAAACGACTTCAGCACGCCCTTGTCCGGCCCGGACTCGGAGGATTCCTGAAACCAGGGAAGCGTGGCTTCCGCGCCCTTCGAATCGACGTAGGTCACGTTCCGCACGCCGCAGTCCTCCATCATGGCGATTCGCTTCGGCGCGAGGACGAAGCTGTCCGACACAAGAATAGACTGCAAATCTACGCATCCGATAAACATCATGTCCATTTCAATGACGCTGGATGTATCAAAGCTCGTCAAATCCAATTTGCTTACGCTGCAATTGGAAAACATGTACGACATGTTCCCGACCTGCGAGGTGTCAAAACTCGTCAGATCCAGCGCGTTCAGCGCGCAGCAGCTTTCAAACATGAACGCCATATCCCGGACGCTCGAGGTATCGAATCCATCCAAATTGAGCTCGCGCAGCGCGTAGCAGCAGCCGAACATGTAGTTCATGCTGATCACCGACGAGGTATCGAAGCTGCTCAGATCCAGCGAAGTCAGCATATTGCAGTTGGCAAACATCTCCGTCATGTCGATCACGCGCGAGGTATCGAAGCTTCCATTGAAGCGGACCTCCTCAAGGCTCGGGAGGAACTCGAACAGATCCGCGCTGTTCGGATTGGCCTTGACGCCGCCCTCCGCCCCGATGTAGAGCGTGCACCCGTCCCCCTGTTGCTCCGCCCAGGCCAGCACGCTGCCGTCCTCCAGCGCGGATACATCCCACGCCTCCGAGGGCGCCTGGCGCAGGCTCGACACAAACTCCACGCAGCGAATCTCATTGCTATTCTCGAACAGCGGGCCCAGCAAGCGCGGCCTGCGCTCATCGAAATAGTCCTCGGCTACGCTCATCAGCATCCCGGGCGTCTCCTCCGATGCCTCGAGCGCCGCTTCGAGCGCATCATGTACGTACGCATGGCTGCTCTCGGCGGAATCCGAACCATCGTAACTGGACTCTTCGTAATCCGACCCGTCGTAATCGAACCCATCGTAATCGGACTCGCCGTAATCCGACCCGCCATAATCCGACCCGTCGTAGCTGAAATCACTGTATTCCAGGCGCGATTCGTCGATTTCGCCCGCCGCGAGCAAGTCCTGGTAGGTTTCGATGTTCTCGATGGGCGTATCGTCCTCCGCGCGTATCTTTGCCGCGCAGACCTTCTGGCCGCCCGAGTAGAGCACGATGTTGAAGGTCTCCTCGCCCGACCAGGGATTGTAGCGGTCGCAGTCGTAATCGGAGATCAGCACGTTCTCCGGCACGCCCAGCTTCTCCTTGTAGAGATCAATTTCCGGTGCGCGAAGCTCGAACTCCCCGTCGCTCGCGCCCGCCAGCGCACTGATCGGAAGCGCACCCCCGATCAGCACGATCAACAGGAGCAGCACGATGCCCCTCCATGCGCGGTGCTTCAACATCCTCATCCTCCATTCAAAAAACAGCGAGAAGGCCTCCGCCTTCTCGCCGTGGATTTACTTTGCCACCTTGGCCCAGCTGTCCTTGAGGCCGACCGTGCGGTTGAACACCGGGAGGGCCTCCGTGGAGTCCGGGTCCTTGCAGAAGTAGCCCATGCGCAGGAACTGGAAGGTGTCGCCCACCTTGCTGTCCGCGATGACGGGCTCGCAGAAGCCGCGCACCACCTGCAGGCTGTTCGGGTTCAGCCGGGACATGAAGTCGTCCGCGACCGGCTCCGCGGCCTCTCCGGCGTCCTCGTCCGTCGCCTCCGGTTCGGGCTCGGCCTGCGCCGGTTCCTCGGCCAGTATGGGCTCGTAGAGGCGGAACTCCGCCGGGCGGGCGTCGCAGGCGCTCAGCCAGTGCAGCGTGCCCTTTACTTTGCGGTTCGCGCCCTCGCTGCCGGAGCGGCTGTCGAGATCGACGCTGCACTTGAGCTCCGTGATCTCCCCTGCTGCGTTCTTGACGACCTCGTCGCAGCGGATGATGTACGCGCCCTTGAGGCGCACCTCCTTGCCGGGAGCCAGGCGGAAGAACTTCTTCACCGGCTCCTCCATGAAGTCCTCGCGCTCGATCAGTATGTGCTTCGAGAAGCGCACCGTGCGCGTGCCCATCTCCGGATGGTCGGGATGGTTCTCCACCGTGAGGGTGTCGAACTCGTCCTCGGGCCAGTTGGTCATCGTGAGCTTGAGGGGGTTGAGCACCGCCATCGCCCGGGGCGCGGTGTCCGCCAGCGCCTCGCGCACGCAGTGGTCGAGCAGGTTGCCCTCCACCGTGGAGTCGGCCTTGGCCACGCCCACGCGGCCGGTAAAGTCGATGATCGCGGCGGCGGGGTAGCCCCGGCGACGCATGGCCACCAGCGTGGGCATCCGGGGATCGTCCCAGCCGGAGACGGTGCCGGTCTCCACCAGCTGGCGCAGCAGGCGCTTGGACATCACCGTGCGCTCGATGTTGAGCCTTGCGAACTCGATTTGCCGGGGCGGCTGGTCGCTGATCTCCGCGTGGTTGACGAACCAGTCGTACAGCGGGCGGTGAATCTCGTACTCCAGCGAGCACAGCGAGTGGGTGATGCCCTCGATGGCGTCCTGGATCGGGTGCTGGAAGTCGTACATCGGGTAGATGCACCACTTGTCGCCCGCGCGGTGGTGGTGCATGTGCTTGATGCGGTAGATGGTCGGGTCGCGCAGCAGCACGTTGGGCGAAGCCATGTCGATCTTGGCGCGCAGCACGCGGCTGCCGTCCGGGAACTCGCCGTTCTTCATGCGCTCGAACAGGTCCAGGTTCTCCTCCACCGAGCGGTCGCGGTAGGGACTGTTCACGCCTGGCTGGGTGAGCGTGCCGCGGTTCGCGCGCATCTCCTCCGGCGTCTGGTCGTCCACGTAGGCCAGGCCGCGCCGGATCATGGAGCAGGCGATCTCGTAGAGCTTATCGAAGAAGTCGGACGCGAAGTAGAGCTTGTCCCACTTGAAGCCCAGCCACTCGATGTCCGCCTGGATGCCCTCGACGAAGGCCTTCTCCTCCTTGGCGGGGTTGGTGTCGTCAAAGCGCAGGTTGCAGCTGCCGCCGTACTTGCGGGCGATGCCGAAGTCCACGCACAGCGCCTTGGCGTGGCCGATGTGCAGATAGCCGTTCGGCTCCGGCGGGAAGCGGGTCTTGACGTGGTCGAACCGGCCACTGGCCAGGTCCTGGTTGATGAACTCCTCGATGAAGTTGGAAGCGCGTCTCTCTTCGCTCATCTCGTATCCTTCTTTGCCTTTCAATTTTTCGTTCCGGGTTTTCCCTCCAAGCGCCTACGCGATGCGGGCGTCGACCGCCAGCGGCTGCGCGGGCACCGTCACGGGCGTCGGGCTCGGTTCGGGGGTGGGCGACGGCGTCGCGGTGGGCGTGACCTCCGGCGCCGCGGAGTAGAGGATCACCTCGGGCGCGGCAATCGCCATATCTCCGCCCTCCAGGATCCACATGTCGCTGGCCTCCGTGTAGGTGTAGCGGCTGCCGATGGGCAGGCGGTTGACCACCGCCATCATCGCGATCAGCGCCACGCAAAGCGCGAACAGCATCGTCACACCGCTCATGACCCGCCGCTGGTCGCGGCGGCTGTAGTTGCCATACTGTGCCTTCCTTCGCTTCGTACTCATGGGACCACGAAATCCTCCATCATGAAAACCTTTCTTATTATTATACCAAAAATTCTTTGATATTCCACGAATTTGATCATGTTTCTGCCTTTGTTCATTATATTGTGATATTCCTCGAAATTTTGAAACAAATTGCACGGCGATTCGCTCGAATCCGCCGTGCAATTCCGATCACGCCGCCGCGTTTGGGTCCGCGCCCTGGGGCGGAGCGTTCGCGTCCGTGCCCTGCGCCGCCGCGTTTGGGTCCGCGCCTTGCGGCGCGGCGGTCGCGCTCGCCGCCTGCTGGTTGGGGTTGCGCAGGATTCCCTGCTGGTAGACGTAGCTGTCGTCCAGCCAGACGACTTCGCTCCAGTCCATGTTGCTCCGGGTCGCCTTGCGCATATCGTTGAGTATCCCGGTGCCGTCCTCCTTGTTGGCGACGAGGGGGTGGAAATCGTTATACTTGATCGTGCCGCTGATCCAGCCGGGCACGATGTCGATGCCGCCGTCCTCCACGGCGCCGCCCGGCTGTACGATGAACTTCTGGCGGAACACCGCGCAGCGCCGCACCTTGCGCCCGGGCTCGTCGTTGCCGCCGAACAGGAAGTTGCCCAGCGTGTGGATGATGTACTTGCCCTTGTACTTCCGGATCGCGCCGGGCACGTGGGGATGGTTGCCGATCACCAGGTCCGCGCCGGCGTCCACCAGCTTCGGGCCCATGTTGAGGCTGTAGGAGGTAAAGGTATCGTAGCCCTCGGAGCCCCAGTGCATGGATACGATCAGCAGGTCGCACTTCTCCCGCGCCGCGGCCACCGCCTTCAGTATGGCGTTCTTCTTGAAGTTCCACTCGGTGAAGCCCACGAAGCCCACCGTAATGCCCTTGACCTCGGTGAAGTACTCCACGCCGTAGCCGCTGGCGCCGATGCCCGCCTCCTTGAGCACGTCCATGGTATCCTGGAAGCCCTGCTTACCGTAATCCAGCGAGTGGTTGTTCGCCAGGCTCGCGACCTCTATGCTGGCGCTGGTGAGTATGTTCACATACTCGGGCTTGCCTCGGAAGTTGAACACGCGGCCCGCGCGCTTGGTGTCGCTCTCGGTCAGCGGGCCCTCCAGGTTGACGATGGTCAGGTCGTCCTGGGCGAAGTAGTCCGCGAAGTTCTCCAGGAAGTATTCGTAGCCCTTCTCCTCCACGGCCTTCTCAAAGTTGCTGATGGTGCCATAGCGCGTCTTGTAGGAGCTCAGCGTCACGTCCCCCGTGGCGGTGATCGTGATCGTCACCGGCTCGGGCACGGGCGTGGGCGTCGGCTCCGGGGTGGGCTCCGGCGTGGGCGTGGGGGTGAACGTAGGCGTGGGCGTGGGCGTCGGCGTCGCGCTGGGCGAGGGCTCCGCGCTCGCCTCCTCCGAGGCCGAAGGCTCCAGCTCCACGCCTTCCTCGAGCTCCAGCTGCGCGGTGCGCTGCAGGTCGCTGTCGCCGGACCGGTGCGACAGGAACACCACCAGCGCCACGACCAGCGCGCAGCACAGCAGCAGCGCGCCCGTCAGGATCAGCCGCCGGCGCATGCGCTGCTTTCGCCGCTGCTCCCGCAGGCGCCTGCTCTTCGCGCTGCCCTTGCTCGCGCTCGCGTGCTTGCCGCCGCTCTTGTGCCCGTTTGAGCTCTTGGGCTTGCTCGCGCTCGCGCCCGGGCTCGGGCTCCGGTGCTTGCCCGGGCTCCTGCCCTCCGCCGGGCTCTTGGGTTTGCTCGAACCCCTGCTCTCCTTCGTGGCCATGCCAAGCTCCCCCCTGGTTCGGATTTGCTGCTTCGATTATACCACGAACGCGCCCGCTTTGCAACGCAGGAAAATGCCCGAGGCTTGCGCCCCGGGCATCCGATTCATGCGGTACAAACGCGATCCGATCAGATCGGCATGGCGTTGTTCTTGGCGTCGCGCACGCTGTTGTCCAGTCCGAGCTGGGCAGCCTGGCGCGCCTGGAAGAACTTCTCGGCCACCTGCGGGAACAGGGCGTAGCTGAGCACGTCCTCCTCCTGGGTGTAGTACTGGCCGATCTCCTTGCGGAACTCGTCCAGATGCTTCACGCCGTACTCCGGATCGTCCACCGGGCGGCAGGTGATGACCTTGCGGTCGCCGATGACCTTCCTGCGAACCTCCTCGTTCACCGGGGCCGGCAGCGTGCCGTACTCGCCGCGCATCAGGCCCTGGCTCTCCTTCGGGTTCATCTTGTAGCGCTCGCCGGTGATGACGTTCATCACGGCCTGCGTGCCGACGATCTGGGAGGTCGGCGTGACCAGCGGCGGATAGCCGAAGTCCTCGCGCACGCGCGGAACCTCCGCCAGCACCTCGTAGAGCTTGTCGGACTTGCCGGCCTGCTTGAGCTGGTTGATCAGGTTGGACAGCATGCCGCCCGGCACCTGGTACTTCAGCGTATTGACGTCCACCTTCAAAACCTTCGGATCCAGGATGCCCTGCTTCTGCAGCTTCTCGGCCACGCCGCGGAAGTGCTCGGTGGCCTGGGTCAGCAGGTTCAGGTCGATGCCGGTGTCGTACTCGGTGCCGCGCAGCGTGGCGACCAGCGCCTCGGTGGCCGGCTGGGACGTGCCGTTGCCCAGCGGGGACAGCGCGCAGTCCACGATGTCGCAGCCCGCCTCGATGGCCTTCAGGTTGACCATGTCGCCGGTGCCGGTGGTGTTGTGGGTGTGCAGGTGCACCAGCGTCTCGGGCTTGAGCTCCTGCTTGAGCTTCTTGACCAGCGAGTAGGCCGCGTAGGGCAGCAGCAGGTTCGCCATGTCCTTGATGCAGATGTTGTCCGCGCCCATGCCCTCGAGCTTCTTGGCCAGCTCCACGAAGTACTCCTCGGTGTGCACCGGGCTGATGGTGTAGCTCATCGCGACCTCGCAGATGCCGCCGTACTTCTTGGTGGCCTTGATGGCGGCCTCCAGGTTGCGGGGGTCGTTCAGCGCGTCGAAGATGCGGATGACGTCGATGCCGTTCTTGATGGACAGGCGGACGAACTCGTCCACCACGTCGTCGGAGTAGTGGCGATAGCCCAGTATGTTCTGGCCGCGGAAGAGCATCTGCAGCTTGGTGTTCGGCAGCGCCGCCTTGAGCTTGCGCAGGCGCTCCCACGGATCCTCGTTCAGGAAGCGCAGGCAGCTGTCGAAGGTCGCGCCGCCCCAGCACTCCAGAGAGTAGTATCCAACCTTATCGAGAACCTCGCACGCCGGGAGCATATCCTCGGTGCGCATGCGCGTCGCCGCCTGGGACTGATGGGCGTCGCGAAGGATGGTCTCGGTAATCATTACTTTGCCCATAATGTTTTCCTCCTCAATCAACTATAGGAAAAACCCGTCCGCAGCCCGGCGGGCCACAGGGAGCAGCCCGCCGCGCGAGCGGTTCGTCAATGCGCGAACAGCGAGATGAACACGCCAGCCGCGACCGCGGAGCCGATGACGCCGGCCACATTCGGGCCCATGGCGTGCATCAGCAGGAAGTTGCCGGGATCCTCGCTCTGGCCCACCTTCTGGGACACGCGCGCGGCCATCGGGACCGCCGACACGCCCGCGGAGCCGATCAGCGGGTTGATCGTGCCGCCGGAGAGCACGTTCATCAGCTTGGCCAGCAGCACG
>CANQGC010000001.1 GCA_947600345.1 uncultured Clostridia bacterium | reverse complement strand
CCTCAGGGGCTACGCTGGGCGCTGCCCAGACCTGCCAAGGAACCTGAGGTTCCTTGGATTCTCCCTTCTGCTGCCGCCTGCTGGGCGTTGCCTTTTCTCCTCAACCCGCAGCCGCCTACAAACCGCAGCCTCAGGGGCCACGCTGGGCGCTGCCCAGACCTGCCAAGGAACCTGAGGTTCCTTGGATTCTCCCCTCTGCTACCGCGCTGTCCCACTGCGTCCCATTGCCAAAACGCAGAAATCCTGCCCTCGGATCTATGGGGCAGGATTTCGTCGCTCTGCACAATCGCTCCTTTAGAAACGCACCGCAGGACTTTGGCCCCATAATCTACGGGGCCAAAGTCCGTCGCCCAGTCGCGGCAGCAGATGGAAGGCGGCACTGCCGCCTAGGAGTCGAGGTCGAAGTCGTCGAGGTCGTCGTCGGGATCGTCGATGGGCTCGATGGTCATGGCGGGCTCCGCGGCGGGAGTGGCGGCAAAGGACTCGCGGATGGCCTTCTCCAGCGCCTCGTAGACGTCCGGATGATCCATCAGGAACTTGCGCGCATTGTCGCGGCCCTGGCCGATCCGCTCGCCATTGTAGCTGTAGTACGCGCCCGACTTCTTGATCAGCTCCCGCTCCACGGCCAGATCCAGTAGCTCGCCCGAGGCCGAGATGCCCTCGCCGTAGAGTATGTCCACCACACAGGAGCGGAACGGCGGCGCAACCTTGTTCTTCACCACCTTGATCTTCGTGCGGTTGCCGATGACCTCCGAGCCGTCCTTGATCGGCTCGCCCTTGCGGATGTCCAGCCGCACCGAGGCGTAGAACTTCAAAGCCTTGCCGCCCGTCGTCGTCTCCGGATTGCCGTACACCACGCCCACCTTCTCGCGCAGCTGGTTGATGAAGATCGCAATGGCGTTCGTCTTCGCGATCACGCCCGCCAGCTTGCGCAGGGCCTGGGACATCAATCTGGCCTGCAGGCCCACGTGGCTGTCGCCCATGTCGCCCTCGATCTCCGCCTTGGGCACCAGCGCCGCCACCGAGTCGATGACCACGATGTCGATCGCGCCCGAGCGCACCAGCGCCTCGCAGATGTCCAGCGCCTGCTCGCCGTTGTCCGGCTGGGCGACGTAGAGCTCGTCGATGTCCACGCCCAGGTGCTCCGCGTAGACCGGGTCCAGCGCGTGCTCCGCGTCGATGAACGCCGCCGTGCCGCCCTGCTTCTGCGCCTCCGCGATGCAGTGCAGCGCCACGGTGGTCTTACCGGAGGATTCCGGGCCGTAGATCTCGATGATGCGCCCTTTCGGCAGTCCGCCCACGCCCAGCGCGAAGTCCAGCTGCAGCGAGCCCGTGGGGATGACCTCCACCTGCATGCGATCCGCCGCCGCGCCCAGCTTCATCACCGAGCCCTTGCCGAAGTCCTTCTCAATCTTACCCAGCGCAATCTCCAGCGCCTTCTTGCGGTCATCGCCAAACTTTTTCTCCGCGGGCTTCTTTTCCGCCTTCTTATCCACTGCCATCTATCTGCTACCTCCATGGTTAATTTCCTTTCCTTATTATAACACATCCCTCCCCGGAAGTATATCGAACACACGTTTATTTTTTCGCGAACCAGCCCGCAGTGCGGGCGGCCATCTGCTGCCGCGTATGGGCGACGGACTTTGGCCCCGTAGATTATGGGGCCAAAGTCCTGCGGTGCGTTTCTGTAGGGAGCGAAGTACGAGGCACGACCTCTGGCCCCATAGATCCGAGGGCCAGAGGTCTTCGTTTGGGGAACGGGGGTTTGGCTCACAGCGCGGCAGCAGAAGGGAGAATCCAAGGAACCTCAGGTTCCTTGGCAGGAATTCTTAAGGGACAGAGTCCCTTAAGCAGGTCTGGGCAGAGCCCAGAACGGGTCTGGGCGGAGCCCAGCGGGTCCGGGCGGAGCCCGGCGTCACCCCGGCGGCCCGCGGTATTCAAGTCGTTGCCCGGCAATGCGAACCAACGCCCCATCGCCTCCATACCGCGGGCCGCGCGAAGCGAGTTTTGGAATGGGAAGCCCAGGGCTTCCCATTCCAAAAGAGCAAACGGACGCTTCGCTTTACCACGCCCGAACGCCACGCCTGAACCAAACCTCCGGCATTCTCCAAACCACGAAGCCTTCCTCGACACATAGAGGCCCGGAGCTTTCGCTCCGGGCCTCCGCTTCCTTTCCCCCTCTTGCTATCATTAGTAGTACAGCGTCGTGTACCGGGAGGACACCCAGCCGAATGTGCTGCCGGTGTCGATCAGGTACCACTCTACCCCGCGGCTGTCAAACGAGCTGTATCCGTAGAAGATCGCCGTCCTACCTTCGCCCAGGCTGCCGAGGATGCTTCCGTTCAGGTTCGGTTCGTCTCGAATGTAGCTGTCGCCGCCCGTGGCGACCACGGCTCCGTAGAAGTATCCGCCCTCGTCGCACGCCAGCGCGGCGGTTCCAAGGATCAGAGTCAGGCTCAGGATGATCGCGATCATAATCTTCAGAGTGTTCTTCATGGTAAATTCCCCTTTCATTATTGGAAGTATGGATTCTGGATTCTTGGGGGAGCGCCGCTTGATTGGCGCTTCCTTGGTACGGGTATATTGTAGCTTTTGGGATGCTAACTAGCAATGGGAGAATGCTAATATTGTGCCGACTTATGGCTAAATACCATGCTATTATGTCTATTTTTTGAATCCATACTCTACTTTTGAGTTTTCTGAGCAAACAAAAGAGCGCCCTCCGGGAATCTGGATGGCACTCAGAATATCGGGGAAAGCCTTCTTGTTCTGGCAAATGCCGAGGTTTGGTTCTGTCGCAGCGTTAGGGCGGGCAAAGCGAAGCGTCCGTTTGCTCTTTTGGAATGGGAAGCCTTCTGGCTTCCCATTCCAAAAACTCGCCTCGCGCGGCCCGCGGTATGGAGGCGATGGAGCCTTGGTTCGCATTCCCAAGCAATGATTTGAATACCGCGGGCCGCAGGAGTAACGCTGGGCTCCGCCCGGACCCGTTCTGGACTCCGTCCAGACCTGCTTAAGGGACTCTGTCCCTTAAGAATTCCTGCCAAGGAACCTGAGGTTCCTTGGATTCTCCCTTCTGCTGCCGCGTTTAGGCCAAGCTCCCGTTCCCCAAACGAAGACCTCTGGCCCTCGGATCTATGGGGCCAGAGGTCGTGCTTCGTACAATCGCTCCTTCAGAAACGCACCGCAGGACTTGGGGCCCATAATCTACGGGCCCCAAGTCCGTCGCTTAAACGCGGCAGCAGATGGCCGACGGCCCCGCCGTCAAAAGTTTGTGCGGATTTGGAGGCCGGACATCCAGCCGGTGACGCCGTCGTAGGTGGCCTTGTACCAGGTCACGCCACGATTGTCCACCGACGTATCGTACAGGTAGGTCGCCTTGCCGCCCACCGGCACCGTGTAGATGATCTCGCCGTTCAACCCCGGCGCGGTGCGGATGTAGCAGTGCTCCTCCACGGCCGTGATGACACCGCCGGCGGAGCCAGCGGAGCCGCCGTAGCTCAGCTTGACCTGCAGGCTGGACATCCAGCCCCGGATGCCGTTGTAGTCGGCCTTGTACCAGGTCACGCCGCGGTTGTCCTCCGACGTATCGCCCAGGTAGGCCGCCGCCGCACCCACCGGCACCGTGTAGATGATCTCCCCGTTCAGCCCCGGCGCGGTGCGGATGTAGCAGTGCTCCTCCACGGCGATCAGGTCGTAACCGTAATCGTCATAGGAGCTGTAGTCGGAGCTCAGGCTGATCTGCAGGCCGGACATCCAGCCGGTGACGCCGTCGTAGGTGGCCTTGTACCAGGTCACGCCGCGATTGTCCACCGACGTATCGCCCAGGTAGGTCGCCGTCGCGCCGACGGGCACCGTGTAGATGATCTCCCCGTTCAGTCCCGGCGCGGTGCGGATGTAGCAGTGCTCCTCCACGGCGGTGATGCCGTCGGCCAGGGCCGTGGCGGAGATGGCGGTCAGCAGCAGGCAGAGCAGCATTGCGAGCGCGAGCTTCTTGGTGAACAGTTTCTTCATGATGAACCCCTCCTTGTTTTTGTAGAATCGGCGGCGCGTCCGCTCGATTCACTTTCTGATATCAGTATAGCGCACCGGTTGAGCACTTTTGTTCAAAAAGACGGCCGCTTTCGCGACCGCCTTTGAAATTTTCGATCAGGACAGGTAGGTGTAGCGAGAGGACACCCAGCCCGTCTTGCCGTTGTAGGAGATGTAGTACCAGGTCACGCCTCGGCTGTCCACCGAGCTGTTGCCCAGGTAGCTGGCCGCCGCGCCCTCCGGAAGGGTTCCGATCTGCGTGCCGGACAGGCTCGGCTGGCTGCGGATGTAGGAGTCGCCGCCGGAGCCATACACGACGCTGCCGCTGTAGGAGGGCACGCTGTAGCCGGGCACGACATAGCCGGGCACGACGTAGCTCGGCACGCTGTAGCTGTAGCCTCCGGTGAAGGAGGTGTAGCGGGAGGACACCCAGCCCGTCTTGCCGTTGTAGGAGATGTAGTACCAGGTCACGCCCCGGCTGTCCACCGAGCTGTTGCCCAGGTAGCTGGCCGCCGCGCCCTCCGGGAAGGTTCCGAGCTGCGTGCCGGACAGGCTCGGCTGACTGCGGATGTAGGAATCGCCGCCGGAGGCGTAGATCGTGCCGCTGCTGTAGCTGGGGACGCTGTAGCCGGGAACGACGTAGCTCGGCACGCTGTAGCTCGGCGCGCTGTAGCTTCCGGAGAAGGAAGTGTAGCGGGAGGACACCCAACCGGTCTTGCCGTTGTAGGAGATGTAGTACCAGGTCACGCCTCGGCTGTCCACCGAGCTGTTGCCCAGGTAGCTGGCCACGGCGCCTTCCGGGAAGAGACCCACCTGCGCGCCGGACAGGCTCGGCTGGCTGCGGATGTAGGAATCGCCGCCGGAGGCGTAGATCGCATCCGCAAGTGCGATTCCGGTCAAGACGGTGAGAGCGACGGAGATCGTCAGAAGCGCAATGACAAACCGGAGAACTGCCTTTTTCATGAATCACCACTCCTTTATTCCTTGGACTGCCCCCTGGTTAAAAAGTTCCTGGAAAAGCTTTACTTTTCTATTACATTTATAGTGCGCCGCGCAGGAATTCCGCGGCTTCCCGCTCGAGGCCCATGTCCCAGAGCATTGAGCAGGAGAGGTACTTGTCGCGAATGTCCCGCGCGCCCAGGTAGGCGTCGATCACGTCCGAATCGGGGATGTCGATGTCCCGGGGCTCCGTGGGCATTCCGGTGGCCTTCATCTTCGCGTAGAGTCCGTCGAAGTCCGGAAGCTCGGCGTCGATGATGGCGGTGATCTCGTCCCAGTGCGCGCAGATGGCATCGATGCGCCTCTGCAGGCGGTCGGGGTCGTTCTTGTGGGTCTTGTGCTCGATGGACACGATCTCGTCGGCGGTTTTGCCGAAGATGCGCCGCACCTGGGCCTCCCAGGCGATCGGATCGAAGGCGGCGGCGTGGGCCTCCATCCGCGCGCGGTCGGGCGTCAGCGTCCGGATCCAGCGGTAGAGCCGGAGCGTCAGCACCGTGCCCACGCCCACCTGTATGCCGTGCAGGTCGTAGGGGACGCCGCGCTCCAGCGCCATCATCTCCCACATGTGGGAGAAGTAATGCTCAAGCCCACTGGCCGGGCGGGAGATCTCGGCGTAGGCCATGGCGATGCCCGCGATCAGCAGGCCCTCGGCGATGGACTGTATGGCGTCCGGGTCGCGGCTGGCGATGCCGTCCGAGGCGTCGACCACGCGCTTGAGCGCCGCGCGCATCATCTGCGCCACGTTCTCGCAGTAGTACTCGCCGGTGACCAGGTGGGAGATGCGCCACTCGCAGATGGCCACGTACTTGGCCACCATGTCGCCGAAGCCCGCCCAGAGCATGCGCATCGGCGCCTGGGCCAGCACGTCCACGTCCAGAAGCACGCCGATGGGGCAGTGGTTGTAGAGCGAGACCTTCACGTGGTTGACCTCCATCGAGGAGGAGTTCGAGGCGTAGCCGTCCATCGAGGGCGCGGTGCCGACGATGGCGGAAGGGATGCCGATGGCGTGGCTGAGCACCTTGCAGGTGTCGTTGATGACGCCGGAGCCCACGCCCAGCAGCAGGTCGCAGGAGGGATCGAACTGCATCACGGCGCTGCCGACCTCCCACTCGGCGGGCGAGAGCTTCTCGCCGGGAATGACGTAGCACACGTGCGGAATGCCCGCCGCATCCAGGATCTGGCAGACCCTCTCCCCCGCCACGGCGTAGGTGTTGGAATCGCAGACGACGAAGGGCTTCGTCCGCCCGAGCGCGCGCACCATCTCCGGCACGGAGGCCAGCGCCCCGCGCGCGATCTTCAGATACTTCAATTCACATACGTGATGCTTCCCGCAGTCGCAGTCCCAGCCCTCGGGCCGAACGAGCTCGTTCAGCGACATCCGATCAAAATCCGGCAATGAAAAGGCCTCCCCTTCATCCAAAACTTCTTCTCTAATTATAACAAAATTTCCCTACAAGTCAACGCCCAACCCCAATTCCAGCGAAGAAATCCAGCCCATAATCCACGGGCTGGATTTCGTGCTCCGAACAAAGGAACCAACCGACGCACAGACGCAGGGCTTTTGCCCCATAATCTACGGGGCAAAAGTCCGTCGCTCCAACGCGGCAGCAGACGGGCGCAGGCCCTGCCTGCTACATGTCCGATATGCAGTCGATGTTCTTCATGACGTACTCCACGCCGCTGACGATGGTCAGCACGGCGGCGACGTACATCAGTATGTTTGCCAGCACCACGCCGAAGTGGCCCAGCAGCGGCCGCCCCTGTACCGGCACCAGCAGCATCAGCGCGATGGTGGCGCTCATCTGGAACACCGTCTTGAGCTTGCCCAGCATCGCCGCGGCGATCACGGTGCCCTTGCCCGCCGCCACCATGCGCAGGCCGGAGATGATGAACTCCCGCGCCAGCATCACGATGCACACCCAGGCGGGCATCCTCTGGGAATCCACCAGCACAATGAGCGCCGACATCACCAGCAGCTTGTCCGCGATGGGATCGGCAAACTTGCCGAAGTCGGTGACCAGGTGCCGCGCCCGGGCGATCTTTCCATCGAACAGATCCGTGACGCAGGCCGCGATGTACACCAGCAGCGCCAGGTACTGGGCCCACTGCCGCTGCACCAGCGCCAGAATCACGAACAGTGGAATCATCACCACGCGAAGCATCGTTAGTTTATTCGGAAGATTCATCTCACAGCACCTCCGCCGTCAGGTCGTAGGCGTCCGCGGCGACCACCCGCGCGCGGACGTATTCCCCGGGAACCAGCTCCCGGTCCGCATTCAAATGGATCACACCGTCGGACTCCGGGGCCTCGTAGATGGACCGGCCGTACCAGCCGTCCTCGTCCTGCCCCTCCACCAGCACCTCGCACTCCGTGCCGATGCGCTCCGCCATGAGCTCGGCGGAGATCGCCTGCTGCAGCATCATCAGCTGGTCCAGCCGCTCGGCCTTCACTTCCTCGTCGATCTGGTCCGGCATGCGCTCAGCGGGCGTGCCCTCCTCCGGCGAGTAGGTGAACGCGCCCAGCCGGTCGAAGCGAGCCTCCTTCACGAAGTCCAGCAGCTCCGCGAACTGCGCGTCCGTCTCGCCCGGGAAGCCCACGATCATCGTGGTGCGCACGATGATGCCCCGCTTCCGGCACTCCGCCAGGCGGCTCCTGATCCACGCCGCGTCACCCCGGCGGTTCATCCGTCGGAGCAGGTCGTCGTTGATGTGCTGCAGCGGCAGGTCCAGGTAGGGCGCGACCTTGGGATTATTGGCGATCTCGTCCAGCAGCCGGTCCTCGGTGCTGTCCGGGTAGCAGTAGAGCACGCGCACCCAGTGCACGCCCTCGATCTCGCTGACCGCGCGCAGGAGCTCCGGCAGCTGGTAGTGGCCGTCGCCGAGGTCGCAGCCGTAGCGGCTGGTGTCCTGGGCGATCAGCGTGAGCTCCGTCACGCCCTGTGCGGCGAGGCTTCTGCACTCGTCCACGATGTCGTCGAAGGGGCGCGAGGCGTAGCTGCCGCGGATCAGCGGGATCGCGCAGTAGGTACAGCGGTTATCGCAGCCGTCGGAGATCTTGACGTAGGCGGAGAAGGCGTTGGCGCTGAGCACGCGGCCGCACTGGAAGAAGCGCTCGCCGTCGCGCATGTAGACCGGGCGTTCGCCGGAATTGGCCTCGTCCAGCATGTCGTAGAGCCGGGCGTAGTCGGCCACGCCCATGAAGCCGTCCACCTCGGGCAGCTCCTGCGCGAGCTCGCTTGCGTAGCGCTGGGCCAGGCAGCCGGTGACGAAGAGCTGCTTCAATTTGCCGGTCTTCTTGTACTCGGCCATCTCCAGGATGGTGTCGATGGATTCCTGCTTGGCGGACTCGATGAAGCCGCAGGTGTTGACGAATATGATCTCCGCTTCGGAGGGATCGGAGACGATCTCGTAGCCCCGGTCGCGGAGCATGCCCAGCAGGTTTTCCGAGTCCACCAGGTTCTTCGCGCAGCCCAGGGAGACGACGCCTGCGGTGGGCTTTTGCGCATTGGTTTTGCTCATGGGATTGCTTCCTCTCTCGTATTTGGCGGCGGGATGGGGGTAGGGGACGGGCGGGGTTCGCTTGAGAGTTAGTGGCGGCTGTTTCAAATTGGAAAGCCTTGGCTTTCCAATTTGAAAGGCGCCGCGGCGGCCCGCGGTATGGGGGCGGTGGGGCGGTGGGGCACTTTGTCGGGCTTTGGATGGATACCGCGGGCCGCTGGGGTGACGCTGGGCTCCGCCCAGACCTGCTTAAGGGACGCTGTCCCTTAAGAATTCCTGCCAAGGAACCTGAGGTTCCTTGGATTCTCCCTTCTGGGGTTACGATGGGCCTTTGCCCAGGACTGCAGCGAGCGCGCTTTCGCTGGCGTCGGGCAGGAGCTTATGAAGCTGCTCCAGTATCCTTTGTCCGGATTCCTTCGGCTCCCTTTCATAGGCTTCCGCCAGGAAGCCTTCTCCGAACCTTTGCTCCGGCGTCGCGTAGCGGCACACGCCCCAGCCGTAGCGCTGGCCGAAGCGGTCCGTGCGGTACTCAATGCCGTCGATCAGCAGAAACGTCTGCATCTGCAGCCTTGTCAGCAATCCATCGAAGCCCCGGCGCTCGTCCTTATCGAACTTAGCCTGGCGCTTCAGATCCCGCGCCTGCGCCGGGCCGGTCTCCGCCAGCGCGTCCAGCAGGCGCTTATCCCGCTTGCCGGCGTGGCCGTCGTTATAGAAGCCCTCGAAGTCGTAGCCGTCGCGGCGGTAGTTACAGAAGTCCGGAAACCATTCGCGGCTTATGTACATGGCGCGGCCCCGGTAGAACTTGCCATAGGCGCAGCCCGCGCCTTGGATGGTGCGATCCTTCCACTCCCAGGGGCCGTCGGCGCCCTCCTCGAACCAGAGCTCGCCGGGCGTGCTCTCTTCTATGGAGAAGCCGGGGATCTCGTTGATGAAGAAGGGCACGAAGCCGACCTCGTTCACCAGCGCGGCCAGATCATTCGCGCTGCGCAGCAGTGGGAAGCGGCGGATCATGGCTCTTCGGGCGCCTCGCCGAAGGTATTGTTGAATTCCTCGCGGCTCATCAGCACGTTGCGGGGCTTGGAGCCGTCGGCCTCGCCGATCACGCCGCGCTTCTCCATCTCGTCGATGAGGCGGCCTGCGCGGGCGTAGCCCACGCGCATGCGGCGCTGGAGCATGGAGGTGGAGGCCTGTCCGGCCTCGATAACGATCTCCACGGCCTCGGGCAGGCGCGGGTCGTACTCATCGGCCACCTCCTCGCGCTCGGCGTCGGAGCGCACGGAGTTCTCGATCTTCTCCACCACGTCCTCGTCGTAGGTGGTTTCGCTGCGGGCCTTGATGTAGGACACGATGGCGTGAACCTCCTCGTCGGAGACCCAGGCGCCCTGCACGCGCAGCGGCTTGTTGATGCCGGAGGGCACGAAGAGCATGTCGCCGTTGCCCAGCAGCTTCTCCGCGCCGCCGTGGTCGATCATCGTGCGGCTATCCACCTGGGAGGCCACGGAGAAGGCGATGCGGGTGGGGATGTTGGCCTTGATGATGCCGGTGATGACGTTCACCGACGGCCGCTGGGTGGCGATGACCAGGTGCATGCCCGCCGCGCGGGCAAGCTGGGCCAGGCGGCAGATGCTGTCCTCGACCTCGCCGGGGGCGACCATCATTAAATCGGCCAGCTCGTCGATGACGATCACGATCTGGGGCATGGGCTTCTCGTCCGGCTCCAGCTTCTTATTGTAGCCCTTGATGTCGCGCACGTCGCGCTCGGCGAAGCGCTTGTAGCGCATGCTCATCTCGGCCACGGCCCAATCCAGCGCGGAGCTGGCCTTCTTCGGGTCGGTGACCACCGGCGCGATCAGGTGCGGAATGTCGTTGTAAATCGAAAGCTCCACGACCTTCGGGTCGATCAGTATCATGCGCACCTCGTCGGGCGCGGCGCGGTAGAGGATCGACGTGATGATGGAGTTGATGCACACGGACTTACCGGAGCCGGTCTGACCGGCGATGAGCACGTGGGGCATCTTGGCGATGTCGGCCACGATGTAGCGGCCGGAGTTGTCCTTGCCCAGGCCCACGGCGATCTTCGACGGGTGGCGCTTGGCCTCGGGGCACTCCAGCACGTCGCGCAGGCGCACCATCTCCACCTTGTCGTTGGGGATCTCCACGCCCACGGCGGCCTTGCCGGGGATGGGCGCCTCGATGCGCACGGACATGGCCGCCAGGCCCAGCGCGATGTCGTCCGACAGCGAGGTGATGCGGCTGACCTTGACGCCCGGCGCGGGCTGCAGCTCGAAGCGAGTGACGGCGGGGCCGTGGGCGATGCCGATCAGCCGGGTCTCGATGCCGAAGCTCTCCAGCGTCTCGATCAGCTTGTCCGCCTTGCGGTGGTCGTCGTCCTTCTGAAGCTGCGTGGCGCGCGTCTGCTCGCCCTGGGCCAGCAGGTCGATGGGCGGGTAGTTGTAGATCTCCTCGCCGTCCTCCGCCTCCGCGGCGGGGCGGAAGGCCGCCTCGGTTGCGGACTTCTCCGCCGACTTCGCGGTGGGCTTGCCCGCGGTGTGCGGCACGTCGAAGGGCGGCTCGTCGTCCTCGATGTCCTCCGGCTCGGTCTCGGGCACGATGTCGTCCACGGCCAGGGCGCGCACGCCCTCCACCACGGTGCGCTTCTTCGGCTTCTGCGCGGCGGAGGATTCCCTGCGGCCGGCGGACGGCTCGGCGGGCGCTTCGCCGGGGGCGGGCGCATCCTTCATGTCGTCCTTCACGGTGAAGAAGTCGGGCACGTCGCTGGCGGGCTCGCGCTCCGCGGCGCTCTGCCGCCGCGCCTGCGCCTCTGCCTCCGCTTCGCGCTTCTCCCGCTCCAGGAGCTCGCGCTGCTCGGCGGCGCGGTTCTCGCGTATCTTGCGCAGGGATTTGGGAATCTCCATGCCGCCGGACTGGGGCCTCGGAGCGCGCCCGGCCTCCGGCGCCTCGTCGTAGAGCGTCCTGGTGGAGGCTGCCGCCGGGCGCGGATTGCGCCGCACGGGCTTGGGATCGTCGATCACCATGTAGTCCCGCTCCGGGCGCACCCGGCGCTGGGGCTGGGGCTGCCGGGGCGGCCTGCGCATCTGCGGGGCCTGCATCCGGCGGCCGTACTCAGGATCGAACATTTGTTCTACTCTGCGCTCCTGCTGCCGCTGCTCCCGGCGCTGGGCGCCCGCGTCGGCGCGCTCCGCGGCCCAGCGGTAGGCGCGCTGGGCGCGGCCGGTGATCAGGAGGCACAGCAGCACCACGATCAGCACCACGATCAATCCGCCCCAGGCGCCCCCGGCGAAGCGGAACAGCGGGTAGGCCAGCAGCGCTCCGATCACGCCGCCGCCCGCGCCGTACTGATAGGACTGGCTGACAAAGTTTGCGAAGCTGGTGATGGTCATTCGCTGCTCGAATATCTCCCCGGCGGAGAACAGCTGCACCGCCGTGAACAGGCACAGAAACAGCAGCGCGTTGACGATGACGTTCAGCATGCGAACGCGGCGCCCCCGCGCGGAGAACACCAGCAGCACGCCGATCCACACCAGCACCAGCGAGAGCACCGGGTTCACGCTGCCGCCGATGCCGCGCATCACATCGCGGATGGCGGCCATCGCGGTGGCCTCCTGGGGCTGCGCCGTGGCCAGATAGATCAGCAGCACCGCCAGCCCGAAGCACACCACCGCCAGCAATATCTTCAGTGGCGCGCCGCTGGATTCCGATCGATCTTCGTAGACGGGCTGTTGCTTTTGCCTTGCCATTCTTTCCTCCGACGTTTCTTTTAATTTCTGCGATTTCTTTTATTATCCAAATGTGCGCCCGCGAGCCCTCATGCAAAAGAGCCGCACATGCGGCTCTTCTGCGCGGAGCGCGCTGGGGGCGCGTTGCGATCTGTTCTAACCGATCAATTGCGCGACCGTTCCGGCGACATTCAACAGATCGAGGTTGCTCACGAAGCTATATAGCTGGGATTCGGAAATCAGCTTCTGAATCAGCTCCGGAGAGACCAGCGAGACGACACTGGGCAGCACGCAGAGAATCAGCACGACCACCACGAGCCCGCGCACCAGGCCGAAGGCACCGCCCGCGAGCCAGTCAAACATCCGCAGCACCGGGAAGGGAACCACGTGGTCCAGCAGGTTTACCACCAGCGCCGCCAATATATAGAGCACCGCGAACGCCAGCAGGAACGCCAGCACGTTGAACACCGCCTGCCAGACGGTCTGGTCCAGATAGTCCGACAGCGAGTATATGTTGAGCTTGGTAAACGCCTGATTCCGTATGTTCGCCTCGAAGGCCCGGGAGATCACCGATATTCGCTCCGCCACCGGCGCGACCGCGGCCTTGATCGCCACTTCGCCGCCGGAGACGACCTCCGTGACCGTCGTCGCCGCCTGTGCGCTGCTGCTGAAGAAGGTCTCCGGCTCGAGATACTGGTTCAACACCGCCATCAGCGTGGTATTGGAGAGCACCATGTTCGCGATGCGCTCGTAGATCGCCCGAGCGCCAAACCAGGAGCCCACAAAGCCCACGGTCGATAAGAGCGACGAGATGAAACCCTTGTGCATGCCCGCCAGCAGGCAGAAGGCGAGCACCAACAGGATCAGGACGTCCAGAATATTCATATTCCGCTCTCCCCCTTTTAGAATACCCTTTCCAGAATTCCCCGGAGCGGCCGCCTCTATCCGGCCTCAGCGCAGGGAAACGAGATAGACAGAATCTCCGTTGCCGAGCACCGCCACGCCGTCCTGCGTGACGCCGTACACGGTGGAAATGTGCTGCAGGTTCAGCTGATACGCCGTCGGCGATACCTGATCCGTCTGCACCGAGACCAGGTGGCCGTCGTCCGAGAAGCCGTAGACCGTGTTCCCCCGGGCCACCACGTTCATGCAGCCGAAGGGCAATCGCACCACGCGGTCCAAATTCGAGCGCATCATGCGCAGATCCCGGATGTTGGAATCCCCCTGGAGCTGGGCGTCGTTCACGAGCGCCATCAGCGGATCGTCCGCGCTGGTTTCGGCGCTCGCCAGATACCAGCCGTAGATCAGCCTCCTGTGATCGGGATCCTCGGTGCCGGTGTAGTCGTAGGTGCGCAGGTAGGTGTCGCCCGCGACCAGCACCTGAGATTGCTGGAACATCACCGCGTAGGAAATCTGCTCGTTGTCGTGAATCGAGCCGACGATCTCCTTGCCGGGCCGGTAGGTCTGTATGTCGCAGGTGGGCGCCGTGCCGTTGGAATCCAACAGCATCACCCACAGCAGCGAGCCGTTGGAGAAGAAGCCGTAGTCGATCACCGTCACGTCGTCCAGCACGATCTGGCTGACCTGGCGGCCGTCGCTTCCCATCAGTATCATCGTGCCGCTGGTCTCCGAACCGGTGAGCACCGCGGCGTAGTGATCGTCGATGTGGGCGCTGATCACGTCCGCGTCCATGGTGCCGTTGAAGGTGGTGTCGCCGGACTCCGTGTCGATCAACGTGAGCGTCTTCTCCTGCCAGACCGCCACGCCGTAGTCGGAGGCGTGGAAGCCCGCGTTCGCGCCCACCAGGTAGGACCATCCGGCCCTTCCGGTGGAGGAGATGTGGGAAATGGTGCTACCGTCGTAGTACACAAAGCCATCGGCAATGACGTGCAGGTCCTGCAGATTGGCGATATCCACCGTCTTGGTCTCTCCGAAGCTGTCCGAAGCGAAAACGCGCGCGCCCAACGCGGCACATCCGTACGCAATCGCGCAGCACAGCACCAATATCAGCAGAACGATCGCCCATGGATTTTTCTTGCGCGTGCGCATATCCATGGAGTCCTCCGTTCATAGTTTTCATAAAAACCCTTGTATAGTGATACAATTCTTATTATAATGGATGTAATGTTTCTATTCAACAGCTATGGTGTAAGAAAACTCGAAGAAAAGCTGACAATTGGCGCGCGCGATTCACTTTCCGAACATAATTTTTTCAAGATTGAAGTGCGCGAAAATTGTTTCACGTGAAACAGGGGGAGCGCATGGCGAGAGGCGGACGGACGGCAAAGAGACGATCAAAAGCGCGCGGGCGGCGGCACATACTGCCCGCCCTTTTGCTTGCGCTGCTGATTCCCGGCGGCTTCTTCGGCTGGATGTACACGAGCGCGGCCCTCGTGCACGTGTGCCCGGCGGAGGTCTACCTGCCGGACCTGCCCGCGCAGTTCGATGGCACCACGCTGCTCTACATCTCCGATGTAAACGTCCGAAGCGACGCCGACGCCCGAGCCAGCGTTCATCTAATGGAAAAGCTCGAGGCGCTGCGTCCGGACGTGCTACTGCTGGGCGGGGATTACAGCGCGGGCACGATGCTCGACACCCTCAACGGCTCCGCCGCCGGCGGCAGCGAGGGTGCGAAGCAGTTTCTGCGCGCGCTGGTGAACTTCCAGGCGCCGCTCGGCAAGTTCGCCGTTCTCGGCGAGGCGGACGACGCCGCTTCGCTCGCCAATGACCTCTCCTTCGCCGGTATACGGCTGCTGGAGGACGGCGCGGCGGCCGTGGAGCGAGACGGCGCGCGCATCGGCATCGTCGGCCTTCGCGCCTCCGATGCGGACAGCACCCCCTACGCCCAGATCGCCCGCAACTTCCGCGCGAAGGACTGTATACTCGTGCTGGCGCACAACCCGACCGCCTACACCCGCATCCGGACCTCCGAGGCTCAGGGCGGCGGCGCATGGGCGGACCTGGTGCTCTCCGGCCACACGCTGGGCGGCCAGATCAAGCTCTTCGGCCGGACGCTGCGATCCTTCACCGAGGAGGAATCCCGCCGCATCGCGGGCTGGTACTACGGCGACGACCTGCCCGCGCTGGTGAGCCAGGGATTGGGCTGCAGGAGCGTGAAGCTGCGCCTGGGCACGCGCAGTGAGGTGTGGTTCATCACGCTGCGCAGGCCGCAGTTTCAGGGCGTCGAAGGCTGAATTGTTTCACGTGAAACAGTTCGAACCCGGACGAAGCCCGTCGATGTTTCACGTGAAACAGCTATGGAACGCAATTCTTCCCGGAGGAGCGTATATATATTATGAAGGAATTCATCTGCAAGCTGTGTCCGCGCAACTGCGGCGCGCTTCGCGGCGCCACCGGCAGCGGCTACTGCGGCATGGGCGCGAATCCCAGGATCGCCCGAGCCGCGCCCCATTACGACGAGGAGCCGGTGATCTCCGGCACCCGGGGTTCGGGCGCGGTGTTCTTCTCCGGGTGCAGCCTCCAGTGCTGCTTCTGCCAGAACTACGCGCTGTCCCACGAAGGCTGGGGCGCGGAGGTCAGCGTGGAGCGGCTGCGGGAGATCTACTTCGAGCTGATCGGCCAGGGCGTGCACAACATCAACCTAGTCAATCCCACCCACTTCGCCCTCGCCATTCGGAAGTCCCTCTCGGAGCCGCTGCCCGTGCCGGTGGTCTGGAACAGCGGCGGCTACGAGAAGGTGGAGACGCTTCGCGCCATGGAGAGCAAGGTTCAGGTGTATCTGCCGGATCTCAAGTACATCGAGTCCGACTCCGCCGGGCGCTACTCCGGCGCGGCGGACTACTTCGACTACGCCGCGCCCGCCCTTCGGGAGATGCTGCGCCAGACTGGGCCCGTGGTGCTGGACGAGGATGGCATCATCGTGCGCGGCACGATCATCCGCCACCTGATCCTGCCCGGCCGCGCGGAGGAGTCGGTCAGAATCCTCGACTTCATCAAGGAGGAGCTTCCCGGCGCCTGGGTCAGCCTGATGGCCCAGTACCTGCCCTTCGGCGACGCCGCGGGCGTGGACGAGCTCGGGCGCAGGCTCACCCAGGAGGAATACGACCGCGTGGCCGATCACCTGATGGATATCGGCCTGGAGGACGGCTTCATCCAGGAGCTCTCGTCCTCGGACGAGAAATACATACCGAAATTTGACCTGACCGGCGTGCTGCCGCGAAAGGAGAACTGAAATACGAATGGAACTTCGCTTCTCACCGCTGTTTAGCGGCTCGAGCGGAAACGCAATCTACGTGGGCTGCGGAAGCACCCACATACTGGTGGACGCCGGACTCTCCGGCACGCGCATCGCCAACGAGCTGGGCAAGATCGGCATCGAGCCAACCCAGCTGACGGCAATCCTGGTGACCCACGAGCACAGCGACCACACCAGCGGCGTGGGCGTGCTCTCCCGCAAGTACCGCCTGCCCGTCTACGCCACGGCGGGCACCTGGGCGGGCATGGAGGGCAAGATCGGCGCGGTGGATGCGCAGCTGCGCTGCGAGATGGAACCGGGAGAGGACTTCTACCTGGGCGCGCTGAACGTGACGCCCTTCGCCACGCCCCACGACGCCAATGAGCCGGTGGGCCTGTGCTTCGAGTGCGGCGGCGCGCGCTTCGCCATCGCCACGGACGTAGGCTGCCCGAAGAAGGGCTGGATGAACGCCGTGCGCGGCGCGGATGCCGTGCTGCTGGAATCCAACTACGATCCGGACATGCTGAAGGCCGGAAGCTACCCCTACGAGCTCAAGCGGCGCATCCTCTCCACGAAGGGACACCTGTGCAACGAGGACGCCGGAAGCTGCGCGCTGGAGCTGGTGAAGGCCGGGGCGAAGCACATCATCCTCGGTCACCTGAGCAAGGAGAACAACTTCCCCGAGCTGGCGCGGCGCTGCACCGAGGACGCGCTGCGGGCCGGGGGAGTGATTCCCGGCGAGGACGTGCGCCTGGATATCGCCAGCCGCGACGGCGTGACCGGCCTCTTCGCGGTGCGCAGCGGCTTCGACTAGGAGGAATTCATGAAGCAACGACTGATGCGCCCCACGGCGGCGCTGTTTCCCATCGTCGGGCTCGCGGGCGCGCTTGCCGGAAGCGAAATCCGGGACTTTATGCTGCTGATGTTTCCGCTGTACTTCCTGATCCAGCTCGCCAGCCTGTGCGCCGCGGACAGCTTCCGCAACGCGGCGGCATGCGAACCCGGCGTGCGCAGGGTGGACCGGCGCTTCGCGGGAGCGCTGATCCCGCTCGCAGTTGGAATCGCCGTCGCGATGGCGGCGGTGCTGCTGTTTCGCCCGTCGAATACGGACGGCACGGACCATGCGGCGCTGCTGTTCGCATACGTGAAGGGCGCCGCGATTGCCGCAAGCCTCATCTCTATCGAACATCTGTTTGAAGAACGTATGTTTGCACTCGGCAGGCGGGTGGACGGCGTCGCGCTGAGCTGCGTGAGCAACGGTCTGCTGCTCGCGGGCGCGCTGCTGGACGCGGGGCGAACCGAGGGCGTGGGCCTGTGCCTCACCGGCGCGGCGGCGCTGGGCGCGGGAATCTCCGTCGCCGCGAACTACCTGATCGAGCCCGCCCATGGCCTTTCGCCGCTGTGGAACCTTCGCTTCTCACCCCGCGCCTGCGTCCAGACGCTGCTGTATCCGACAGCATCGGTTGCCGCAGCCCTGCTGCCGTCCAACGGCGACGGCACAAGGCTGGACGCGGTGATCCCCGCGCTCCTGTTCGGCCTGATCCCCTGGCGCCTGGCTCGCACGACGGCCCGGAGAACCCCGGACGAGTCCCGCCCGCTGAACCTGCTGCTGATCGCCTTCGCCGCGATTCCTGCCGTCACCGCTACCTGGCTCCCCGCCGCGCAGCCCTTCGCCCAGGCATCCACACTGGCGCTCCTCTGTGCCGCAGCCATCTTCTGCGCGCCAGGCGCGCGCCTCTACACCGGCACCGCGCTGATCATCGCCGCTGTCCTGCCGGTGGCCTATCCCTGGCATCTAAACGCAATCCTCGCCCTCGCGGCGGTCGCCATCAATCTAAAGGGAGCCTTCTTGCGGAAGGTATAGATTGGCGGCGGGCACTGCGTGAGGAGGAGAATCCGCTACAGCCCGTGATATGGAGGCAATGGAGCGATCGGTTTGGGGTTACGCCTCCGCTGCGCTTCGGCGGGGCTGCCGCCCCGGACCCTGCGAGTTAGTGGCGGCCCGCGGTATGGAACGATGACGCCATTGTACGAATTGCCGGGCATAGATTTGGCGCGGGCCGCTGGGGTTATGCTAGGCGCTGCCCAGACCTGCTCAAGGGACTTTGTCCCTTGAGAATTCCTACCAAGGAACCTGAGGTTCCTTGGATTCTCCCTTCTGCTGCCGCCTGCGAACCCATGCCCCGTTCGCCAAAACAAAGAAATCCAGCCCATGATCTACGGGCTGGATTTCGTGCTTCGAACAAAGCTTTCATCAGAAACGAGACGCAGGAAACCTGCCCCATAATCTACGGGGCAGGTTTCCGTCGCCTCAGCGCGGCAGCAGATGGCTGCCGGCCCCGCCGGCCTCAGTACATGCCGGGGGCGGGGGCTGCGGGGGCCGGTTCGGGAGCGGGGATATCGGTGACGATGGACTCGGTGGTCAGGACCATCGCGGCGACGGAGGAGGCGTTCTGCAGGGCGGAACGGGTGACCTTCGTCGGGTCGATGATGCCGCGCTCGATCATGTCGGTGTACTCGTCGCGAGCGGCGTCGTAGCCGAAGGAGACGGACTTCTTGGACTTGATCTTCTCGACGATCAGGCTGCCCTCGGCGCCCGCGTTCTTGGCGATCTGGCGCACGGGTTCCTCCAGCGCGCGCAGCACGATGTTCACACCGGTGCGCACGTCGCCGCTGGTCTCGGGAACCAGCTTCGCCACGGCCTTGGAAGCGTTGATCAGCGCGGTACCGCCGCCGGGCACGATGCCCTCTTCCACGGCGGCGCGGGTCGCGGCCAGCGCGTCCTCGATGCGGAGCTTGCGCTCCTTCATCTCGACCTCGGTGGCGGCGCCGACGTTGATGACGGCCACGCCGCCGGCCAGCTTGGCCAGGCGCTCCTGCAGCTTTTCCTTGTCGTAGTCGGAGGTAGTCACTTCGATCTGCGCGCGGATCGAAGCGATGCGGGCCTTGATCTCGTCGGGATCGCCGGCTCCCTCGACGATCACGGTGTTCTCCTTGTCGATCTTGACCTGGCGAGCGGTGCCCAGCATGTCGATCGTGGCGTCCTTGAGCTCGACGCCCAGCTCCTCGGTGATGACCTGGCCGCCGGTCAGGATCGCGATGTCCTGCAGCATGGCCTTGCGGCGGTCGCCGAAGCCCGGAGCCTTGACGGCCACGCAGGTGAACGTGCCGCGCAGCTTGTTCAGCACCAGCGTCGCCAGCGCCTCGCCCTCGACGTCCTCGGCGATGATCAGCAGCTTCTTGCCCTGCTGCACCACGCCCTCGAGCAGCTTGATGATCTCCTGGATGTTGGAAATCTTCTTGTCGGTGATCAGGATCAGCGGGTTGTCCAGCTCGGCCACCATCTTCTCCATGTCGGTGCACATGTAGGAGGAGGCGTAGCCGCGGTCGAACTGCATGCCTTCGACCACGTTGAGCTCGGTCTTCATGGTCTTGGATTCCTCGACGGTGATCACGCCGTCCTTGCCGACTTTCTCCATCGCATCGGCGATCAGCGCGCCGATGACCTCGTCGCCGGACGAGATGGACGCGACCTGCGCGATGGCATGCTTGCCCTCGATGGGCTCGGAGATGGAGGAGAGGGAGGCCACGGCGGTCTCGGTCGCCATCTCGATGCCCTTCTTGATGACCATCGGGTTCGCGCCCGCGGCCACGTTCTTCAGTCCCTCGCGGACCAGCGCCTGCGCCAGCAGCGTGGCGGTGGTGGTGCCGTCGCCGGCCACGTCGTTGGTCTTGACGGAAACCTCGCGCACCAGCTGCGCGCCCATATTCTCGAAGGGATCCTCGAGCTCGATCTCCTTGGCGATGGTCACGCCATCGTTGGTGATCAGCGGAGCGCCGAACTTCTTGTCCAGCACCACGTTGCGGCCCTTGGGGCCCAGGGTAATCTTCACGGTATCGGCCAGCGTGTTGATGCCGGTCTCCAGTGCGCGGCGAGCTTCCTCGCCATATTTAATCTGCTTCGCCATAATTCATTTCCTCCAATGATTTGATTATTCCACGATGGCCAGGATGTCCGACTGCTTCACGATGATGTATTCCTCGCCGTCCATCTTGACTTCGGTGCCCGCGTACTTGGAATAGATGACCTTCTCGCCGGGCTTCACCTGCATCACGACTTCCTTGCCGTCCACCATGCCGCCGGGACCCACGGCGATGACCTCCGCCATCAGCGGCTTTTCCTTCGCCGCGGACGCCAGGATGATGCCACCCTTCGTGGTCTCCTCCGCTTCCATATTCTTGATGATCACGCGATCACCCAGGGGCTTCATAGTCATATTCAAGACCTCCTGTCTTCATGCTGTTAGCACTCTCAAAATCTGAGTGCTAACGCCTACAGATGATAGTTTAACCAGTTTCTATGGAAAAAGCAAGTGTTTCAACCCCTATATTTCTGTTAAGTTTTGGATTTTGGAGACAAGATGGGCCAAATGCGCTATAATTGAGGTATTCCAGATAAGTTTGTGCACGGGAGGTGTGCGTATGGACAAGTGGGACGCGCGCTTCATGGAGCTCGCGGGCGTGATCGCGGGCTGGGCGAGCTGCTATAAGCCGGATCGAAAGATCGGCGCGGTGATCGTGAAGAACAAGCGCATCGTGACCACGGGCTACAACGGCGCTCCGGCGGGCATCAGGACCTGCGTGGAGCGGGGGGAGTGCCTGCGCGAGAAGCGGGGCATCGCCTCGGGCACCCACGCGGAAACCTGCTACGCCATCCACGCGGAGCAGAACGCCATCATCCAGGCGGCGAAGCTGGGCTCGTCCATCGACGGCGCGACGCTCTACTGCACCCACCAGCCCTGCGTGATCTGCGCGAAGATGATCGTCAACTCCGGCATCAAGCGCGTGGTGTACAGGCACGGCTATCCGGACGATTTCTCCCGGGAGATGCTCCGCGAGGGCGGCGTGCTTCTGGAAAGATTTGAAGAGGAGGATGATGAGCATGAATAAATCCCGAATCGCGCGCGTAATTGAAAACATGCGCGCCCAGGGGCTGGATCAGATTCTGGTGACCAGCACTCCCTCGGTGTACTACCTGAGCGGGCGCTGGATCAACCCCGGCGAGCGCATGCTGGCGCTGTACCTGAATTCCAATGGCGACACCGCGCTGTTCGCGAACAAGCTGTTCGTGCAGACCGGCGGCGACGTGGATCTGATCGAGCACGACGACACGGAGGACCCGATCCCGATGCTGGCTTCCCGGGTGAAGAAGGGCAAGCTGGGCATCGACAAGACCTGGCCCAGCCACTTCACGATCCGCCTGATGGAGGCGCTACCGGGCATCACGCCGGTGCTGGGCTCCGCGCCGGTGGACGACGCCCGCATGTGCAAGGACGCGGAGGAGATCGCGCTGATGCGCGAAGCCTCCTGGATGAACGACGAGGCGACCCGACGGACGCTCGGAGAAATCGTCGAGGGCATGACGGAGAAGGAACTCGAGGCCTGCTACCTGAAGAATGCCAAGGCCGTGGGCGGTCAGGGGCCGAGCTTCACGCCGATCTCCTGCTTCGGCCCGAACTGCGCCGAGCCCCACCACGACAACGATGAGACGCGCCTGAAAAAGGGCGACAGCATCATACTGGACGTGGGCCTACTGCACCGGCACTACTGCAGCGACATGACGCGAACGGCCTTCCTCGGCTGCGCCACCGACGAGCAGAAGAAGGTCTACGACCTCTGCCGCAGGGCCAACGAGGCCGGACGCGCCGCGGTGCGCCCGGGCGTGGAGCTGTGCGAATTCGACCGCGCCGCGCGCAAGGTGATCGAGGACGCGGGCTACGGCGAGCACTTCTTCCACCGCACCGGCCACGGCATCGGCCTGGACGAGCACGAGCCGCCGGACAACTCCCAGACCAGCCGCGTCGTCGCCAAGCCGGGTATGTGCTTCTCGGTGGAGCCGGGCATCTACCTGCCGGGACAGTTCGGCGTGCGCGTGGAGGATCTGGTGGTCGTCACCGAGGACGGCTGCGAGACGCTGAACCAGCTCGGCCGCGAGCTTCTCATCGTCTGAATTTCAAAGGAAAAGAGAGAATGCCCGGCTGGCGCTTTTGCCGACCGGGCATTCTCCTTGACAATATGCTCCTCCTACGAGGGCAGCGGTCCCTCCACCAACAGCGTGGGTTCGGGCTCCGGCGCCATCGTGGGGGCGTTGTCCGCGAAGAGCTTCTCCTGGGTCTCCACATCCGCGTCGCCCGTGGCAGCGTGGCCGATGTTCGCCTGGAACTTGCTCACGGCGACACTGGTGTCCGCGCCGTAGATGCCGTCGGACTTCTGATCGCCCAGCACCTCCACCAGATAACCCAGCTCCAGCAGGCGGTCCTGTATGTTGTACACGGCGTTGGCGCGGTTGTAGAGCTTCAGATCGTAGTAGCTGGGCACGTAATCGTCGACTCCGGGCAATTCCTGCTTGTCGATGGTCAGCTCTCTGCTCAGTATGTTGCTCTCCAGGCCGAACAGCTCGTTCATCGTCACCATCTTGTATCCCTTGCGGTTGGCCTCGGAGAGGAAGCCCTCAAACACCGCCACGGATTCCTTGCTCATGTCGAACTGATAGATATTTCCGTTCGCCAGCGTCTTCGTCAACGATTCCACGTTGTGGTACATGTAGCTGTAGGTGTAGCTGGCCACGCCGAAGAGGTTCAGCTTGTGCAGGAAGAAGTGCGTGCGCTGGTCGACGCTGCTCTGCTTCATCTGGGGGCGGTAGAAGTGCTGCTGGTAGTCGCCGTTCAACACGTAGCTCATGGCGATGCCCTGGCGCCACAACTGCAGCGCCAGCTCGCCGTCCGAGAGCGTATAGTCCAGCCTGTTCGCGTCGTAGGTGAAGTTTTCCAGCTCGCAGCCGAACTGCCGGTAGATCATACGGAAGACGTCCGGATTCTTCATCATCGCGTCTCCCGTGGGGAAGAGCGTCAGCTTTGCGTTGTAGCGGTCGGCAATCTGCACCAGCTCCGTCAGCGTCTCAATCTTGTCGCAGTCGTCCACGGTGATGGCGATCATCGGGCGATCGTTCGGCGTGCGCAGCGCGCGGTCATAGATCGGAAGGAAGTAGTTAAAGGGCATGGGCGTGGGCGCGAGCCTCTTGGCATAGAGCACCGGATCCTCCGTAGGCTTGGGCGTCGCCTCACCCGCTTCGCCCGCTCCTTCCGCGCCGGCCGCCGCGTTGGCATCCGATGCGGACTCCCCCCACAGGTTGAGAACGTCCACCACCTCTGGCATTTCCTCCGTCGGTACGGGCGTGGGCTCCGGTTCCACGGTGGAACCCACCACCAGCGGCAGGGAGGCGACATCTTCTCCAAAGTTGATGGGACTATCGTAGCGGTAGGGAAGGCTCTCCTCTATGGGATCCGGCGCGAGCGGATCGCTTCGGACCAACAATATTACCAGCGCGACCGCCACCGCGGCGAACAGGCCGATCAGCGTGGGCAGCATCACGCCGAATCCGCCCTGCCTCCTGCGCGCTCTCTTCTTTCGATTGGGCATAGCTTGCAGACTCCTGACAGTATATCTGTTTCCATGCTCTAGTATATCAGAAGATTTCCGCGCTTTCAAGCACGAAAATTTGAAATACATGACCTGCGAAGGGCAGCGATGGCAACAAATCGTGACGCTCCCGAGCTGCTTCCCACTTCGCCGCAAACTCTAAACCCATCTCTGTGCAAATGCCCAAAGGCGGCGCCGCGCAGGGAGGATGGTTTTCAGAAAAAAGCTTTGATTCCGCGCCGGGCGCCGGCAGGGAATCCGCACCGCCACAGCGAATTCTATCTTACGATTTCCGCTTCAAAGGGAGGAATGCTTCCATGCGCAAGCTCGTCTGCCTGCTGCTGATTCTTCTGACGCTCTGCACATCCGCGCTGGCGGAGCAGGGGCTGACCGCCTTCTCCACCACCGATATGGAGGGGCACGCCGCCACGCTGGACATATTCGCGGACTACGACCTCACGCTGGTCAACATCTGGGCCACCTGGTGCCCCTACTGCATCCAGGAGATGCGCTGCTTCGACGAGCTCATCAAGATGCTCCCGGAGAACGTAAACTTCATCACCATCTGCACGGACGCCGCCGATCAGAGAAGCCTGGCCCAGGACATACTGCGCGAATCCAACGCCAACTTCCAGACGCTGGTCGCGGACGACAACCTCTACAATCAAATCGCGGCACAGGTGACCGGCTTTCCGACCACGCTGTTTCTCAATCGCGAGGGGAAATCCGTCGCGGAGCCCATCGTGGGCGCACTTCCGGTGGAGAATCCCGCCGCGCTCTACTGCGACGCCGCGGTGAGTGTACTGAAGAATCTGGAGGGCTGAGCATGCGCAAGCATTGGTGCGCCAGGCGGTGGATGCAGCTTGCCGCCATCGCCGCGGCCGTCGGCTGCATCGCGCTGGGCCTGGCTCGGGGAGAGGCCGCCGTGGTACTGCGCAAGGCCGTGTTCGTCTGCCTGGAATGCATCGGAGTGGCCGGATGAAGCGCCTGTTTCGACATCGCGGCTGGGTTCAGGCGCTCGCGACGCTTCTGACCAACGCCAACCTGCGCGGCTTCGCGCGGGGAGGCATCTACACGGGCGCCGCCAAGCGAATCTGCGTCCCGGGGCTCAACTGCTACTCCTGCCCCGCCGCCACGGGAGCCTGTCCCATCGGCGCGCTGCAGGCGGTTCTCACGGGAAATCAGCATAACTTCTCCTTCTATGTCACTGGCACGCTGCTGCTCATCGGCGTGCTGCTGGGGCGGCTGGTCTGCGGCCTGCTCTGTCCCTTCGGCTGGATTCAGGAGCTGTTGCACAAAATCCCCGGGCGCAAACGGAAGGTACCGAAGGCCGTCGACCGCCCGCTGCGCAAGCTGAAGTACGGGGTCCTCCTGCTGTTCGTGCTGGCGCTCCCCACGTTCGTCGTGGACGGCTTCGGCCTGGGCGTGCCCTGGTTCTGCAAGTGGATCTGCCCCGCGGGCACGCTGGAGGGCGGCATACCGCTGGTGCTGACAAACGCAAGCCTGCGCGCGAATTTGGGGTTCATGTTCTGGTGGAAGATGTGCCTTCTGCTGCTCACGATCGCCTTCTCCATCTGCATCTACCGTCCTTTCTGCAGGTATATATGTCCCCTGGGGGCATTCTATTCGCTGTTCAACAGAATCAGTCTGGCGCGGCTGGAGTGCAACGAGGGCGGCTGCGTGTCCTGCGGCAGGTGCGCAAGCGCGTGTCCGATGGAGATATCGCTCCCCGCGAAGCTGAACTCCGCGGAGTGCATCCGCTGCGGCAAGTGCATGAACGCCTGCCCCGAGGGTGCGATCACCTTCCGCTTCGGCCTGGCGCGCGTCAGGGAAGAGCTGCGCTAGGGGCTGCCCTGCCCCGCCGAACGGCGAAGGCAGGGCGGAAATCGCACCGAAATTCGACAGAAAAATTTCATCGCTCCTTTTGCGCAGTTCGTCAAAGATGATTATATACGGATAATGTCAACAGGATATCCCCAGACCATCCACCAACCGTCCACAGCTTATTCACAGGCCGCCCTCCGCCCCTTCGGCGGAGCTTCGCAACGCGCTCTCCCTTTGGATTGCATTTTTAAAGCGTTTCTGATAAAATAGATACACATTATCGGAGGAAGCGCGCGCTTCTCCCTTCGGAGGGAACGCGCGTTGAGGCGCGCGGAGGTTGCATGAACTACACAGCGGAACAGAAGCAGGCGTGGGAGAAGGTCTCCTCCATCATGAAGGAGAACATGATTCCCTACGTCTATGATACCTGGATCGCCCCGCTTCGGCTGCAGGCCGTGACGGAGGACGCGGTCGTGCTCTGCGCGGAGAGCTTCGTGCACCGGGACACCGTCAAGCAGCGCTACTACACGAACCTCTACAACATGATCGAGCGCTGCTTCGGCCAGAGCTACGAGCTCAAGATCTGCACGCCCGAGGAGGTGGAGAAGCTCGAGAGCGAGATCTCCCAGACCACGCTCAACAAGCGCTACACCTTCGAAAACTTCATCGTCGGCCCCAGCAACTCCTTCGCCCACGCCGCCTGCCTGGCCGTGGCGGAGCAGCCCAGCGAGGCCTACAACCCGCTGTTCATCTATGGAAGCGTCGGCCTGGGCAAGACCCACCTGATGAACGCCATCGGAAACTTCATCACCGGCGCGGATCCGAGCAAGCGCGTGTTCCTCACCACCTCGGAGAGCTTCACCAACGAGCTGATCGACGCCATCGTGCGCAAGAAGGACACCTCCGCCCTGCGCAAGCGCATGCGCAACGTGGACGTGCTGATGGTGGACGACATCCAATTTCTCGCGCGAACCAAGCAGACGCAGGAGGAGTTCTTCCACACCTTCAACGACCTGTACAACAGCGGAAAGCAGATCATCATCAGCTCGGACCGCCCGCCCAAGGACATCCCCACCATCGAGGAGCGCCTGCGCTCCCGCTTCGAGTGGGGGCTGATCGTGGACATCGGCAAGCCCGAGTACGAGACTCGCGTGGCCATACTCAACAAGAAGGCCGCGGAGGAGGGCATCGACGTCCCCTACGAGGTGATCGACCACATCGCCTACTGCGTGGAATCCAACATCCGCGAGCTGGAGGGCATACTCAACCGCCTGAAGGCCCAGAGCGAGCTGCAGGGCGTGCCCATCAGCCTGGAGCTGGCGCGGCAGCTGCTCTCCCAGGTGTTCAAGGCCCAGGAGGAGAAGCAGATCACCCCGGAGCGCATCCTCGCCGCGATCTCGGACTACTTCGGCGTGAGCGTGGAGGACCTGCTCTCCAAGAAGCGCAACCGGGACATCGCCACGCCCAGGCAGATTGCCATGTACCTGTGCCGGAGCCTCACCCAGCTCTCGACCACCACCATCGGCCAGGCCCTGGGGGGCAGGGACCACACCACCGTGATGCACGGGTGCGAGCGCGTGGCGGCGGACATGGAGCGCGACCCCACCCTCAAGCGGCGAATCGAGGAGCTTCAGGAGAAGATCCGCAACGGATGATTCCGGATGGGGACGACCGGAGAAGGGATGATTGTGGAAAACCTCGCGCTTATGCACCGCTTATCCACGGCGCTTGTTGACAAAAAAGCGTCGAAAAAGCGACTTATTTAAGGCTTTTTCCGCGTTATCCACAGTATACACCGCTCTACTATGACGACTACATATAGATTTCAACCGCAACAGACACAAGGAGGCGCATGCACATGCAATTCATCTGTTCCACCGCGAAGCTGATCGAAGCGCTGCAAATCGCGACGAAGGCGCTGGCGAGCCGCACCACCAACCAGATTCTGGAGGGCGTGCTGATCGAGACCGGCGTCGATCAGCTGGTGCTCACCTGCTCCGACGAGCGCATCACCATCGTCACCCGTATCCCGGCGGAGATTCGCGACTCCGGCCGCGGCGTGGTTCCGGGCAAACTGTTCAGCGAGATCGTGCGCCGGCTTCCGGACAGCGACGTGGACATCCGCATGGACGAGCGCTACATATTCACCATCCGCAGCGCATCCACGCGCATGAACATCTCCGGCCAGGACGCCGACCTCTTCCCGATGCTTCCCCGCATGGAGGACGAGCGGGAGATCGCCCTGCCCCAGGACATGCTGCGCGACATGATCCAAAAGACCGAGTTTGCCATCGCCCAGGATGACATGCGCGAGGTGCTGACCGGCTGCCTGCTGGAGATCGGCGGAGGGGACGTGAACATGGTGGCGCTGGACGGCTACCGGCTCGCGCTGCGCCGGGCCAAGTGCTCGGACGTGCTGGAGCAGGTTTCGGCCATCATACCGGGCCGGGCCGTGGGCGACATCGGCAAGCTGCTCTCCGGCGACGAGGACGCCTTCGCCCAGCTCTCCTTCGGCGGCAACAAGCTGCACATTCGCCTGGACAACACCGAGATATTCGTGATCCTGGTGGAGGGCGAGTACATCCAGTACCGCCAGATTCTGCCGAAGAGCTTCGCCACGCGGGTGGAGATGGAGCTCGAGCCCTTCCGCCGCTGCATCGACCGCGCCGCGCTGATCGCCCGCGAGGGCAGCAACAATCTGATCATGCTGAAGATTTCCGGCGGCACGATGGTGGTGGAGGCCCACTCCCAGATTGGCGATGTGCACGAGGAGCTGGAGATTCAGCAGGAGGGCGCCGATCTGAACATCGCCTTCAACGTCAAGTACCTGACCGACGTGGTGCGCTTCATCGACGCCGAGAGCATCGAGATGAACCTGAACAGCGCGGTATCCCCCTGCGTGGTGACGCCCGTGGGCGACGAGGACTACGTGCACCTGATCCTGCCGGTGCGCACCGGCGCCCGCTGATGGAACGGGACACCATCTGCGCCGTGGCCACCGCGCCCGGCGAGGGAGGCATCGCCATCGTCCGCGGCAGCGGCGCGGAGGCGGCGCGCATCCTCGGCGGCTGCTTCCGGCCGGAGGGGAAGGGAGCGCTCGTTCCGCGCCGGATGACCTATGGCCGGGCCGTGGGAGCGAAAGGGGAGGAGCTCGACGAGGTGCTGGCGGTGTGGCTGCCGGGCCCCGGAACCTACACCCGGGAAGACATGTTCGAGATCCAGTGCCACGGCGGGAGCGTCTGCGCCCGCAGGGTCCTGGATCGGACCATCGCGCTGGGCGCGCGGATCGCGGAGCCCGGGGAGTTTACCAAGCGAGCCTTCCTGAACGGAAGGATCGACCTGAGTCGGGCGGAGGCGGTCATGGCGCTGGTCGGCGCGAACTCCGAGGCCGCGGCGCGGGCTTCGCTGCGCCAGCTCGAGGGCGGCGTGTCCGGCTTCGTGCGCAAGGTTTCCGATCAACTCAAGGGCTGTATGGCGCGGATCGAGGCCTGCACCGACTTTCCCGAGGAGGTGGACGAGCCGGAGGCCGCGCGCCTGACGCTGGAGGAGCTGGCCCAAATCCATGCCGAGATCGAAGATCGCTGCGATCCCAGGAGCGCAAGACTGATTCGCGAGGGCGCGAGCATCGTGCTGGCGGGCAGGCCGAACGTGGGGAAGTCCTCGCTGATGAACGCGCTGCTTCGGCAGGAGCGCGCCATCGTGACCGAAGTCCCCGGCACCACCCGCGATGTGCTCACCGAGCGCATTCAGCTGGGCGGCATCTGCGCCGAGCTCTCGGACACCGCCGGACAGCGCGAGACGGGCGACCCGGTGGAGCGCATCGGCGTGGAGCGCGCGGAGCGGGCCGTGGAGGGCGCGGACGTGGTGGTGATCGTGCTGGACGCCTCCGAGCCGCTCACCGCCGAGGACGAGGCGCTGCTGGGGGCCGCGGACGGGCGGAGCATCGTCTGCCTGAACAAGTGCGACCTGCCGAGGCGGAGCGGCCATCCCGGCGCGCTGGAGCTGAGCGCCGCGACGGGCATGGGCGTGGAGAAGCTGATCGAGGAGCTGACGCGCCGCGTGGCGGTGGCGGGAGGCGCCGAGGAGCGCATGACCGGGGAAAGGCACCTGCGGCTGGCGGGGCTCTCCCTGGAGGCGATCGAGGCGGCGGAGGAGAGCATCCGCGCCGGCATGCCGCTGGATCTCGCGGAGATCGACCTGCGCCGGGCGCTTGGATTCCTCTCGGAGATCACCGGGGAGGACGCCTCCGAGGAGGTCATCGACCGGGTCTTCCAGAGCTTCTGCGTCGGCAAATAGAAGGAAGAAAGAGCCAACAAAGAAAAGAGCTTTTCGCGTTTCTATATCAAACGCGGAGAGCTCTTTTCAGGATAAAGGAATTTTTCGGAGGAATTTTGAAATGAAGCGGCGCGTATTCTATACGGAGATTGCCTACATACTCGGCTTGGCCGTGCTCGCGCTGGGAACGGCGATGATGGAGCGCGCCGGCTTCGGCGTGTCGATGGTCGTGGCTCCGGCGTACCTGTTGTATCTGAAGCTTTCCCAGAGCCTGCCCTTCTTCAGCTTCGGCATGGCGGAGTATCTGTTCCAGGGCTTGCTGCTGGTGGCGATGGCCGCCATACTGCGGCGGTTCCGGATCGCCTATCTGTTTTCCTTCGTCACGGCGGTGGTCTATGGCTTTATGCTGGACGGAGCGATGGCGCTGGTCGCGCTGCTTCCCGGTGCGGGCATCGCCGCGCGCGTCGCCTTCTATGCGCTGGGGATGCTGCTCTGCTCCCTGGGCGTATCGATGCTGTTCCACAGCTACGTATCGCCGGAGGCGTACGAGCTCTGGGTGAAGGAGATGTCCGCGTGGCACGGCATCGAGATTTCCAAGTACAAGACCGGCTACGACTGCGCGAGCTGCCTGCTGGGCGTAGTGCTCTCCTTCATCTTTTTCGGCTTCGGCCACTTTGAGGGCGTGAAGCTGGGGACGATACTCTGCGCGCTGCTCAACGGAAGCATCATCGGCTTCTTTTCGCGCCTGCTCGAGGGTGGCTGGCAATTCGAGGACGGCCTGCCGCTGCGGCGCTTCTTTGAATAGACGCGCCCTGCTTTAGCCGTTCGTCACGTCGATCTGGCAGCTGCGCATCACTGTGAGCGCCGCGCCGTGCGCCTCAGGCGTGACGCCCGCGCAGCAGCTCGCGTCCACGGAGATCGGAGCCTCCGGGAAGCTCGCCTTCAGCAGGAGCGCGTTGGAGATCACGCAGATGTCCGTGCACAGGCCGATCAGCTCGATGGAGAATTCCTCGCCATCGGCGTCGTCGGCGATCCGCTTCGGCAGCTCCACCGAGCCGAAGGTGGGCTTTTCCACCAACGTGTGCGGCTTGTGGGAGAGCGCCTCCGCGATCCGCGCGTCCAGCTTCCAGCCGGGCGTGTTTCGGATGCAGTGCTCCACGGGCAGCTTCCTGCCCTCGGCGGTGTGCAGATAGTCCGCGGGATGCGTGTCCAGCGTGACGAAGATCGGGCCCTCGTGGGCTTCGATCTTCCTCGCGACGTTCTCCACGATGGCCTGGGCCTCCGGCGTGCCCAGCGAGCCGTCCACGAAGTCCCTTTGCATGTCCACGACGATCAGATAGTTCCTCATCGCAATTCCTCCTCTTCGGATGGTCTTGTCACATAAGGCAACACCGCACAGATAAGGTGGTCGGCAGGTGAATGAATTTTTCGTCAGATGCAATTGCAAATTTCGAAGGCTTACTGGAGGTAAGTCGAGAAATTTGCAAGCAGCAGATGGCGGAAAAGGCATCGCCTGACGCGCCGCCGTTCTGTGCGGTGTTGCCTTAACAGAAAGAGCGGCATCGCCGCTCTCGTTGCGCTATTCCTCTCCCTCCCGGGGCTCCCGGTGCACGGTGAATGTGAAGGCACTGCCCTCTCCCTGGATGCTGTCCACCCAGATGGTCTCGTTCATGCGGTTGAGGAGCTCCTTGGCGATGGAGAGGCCCAGGCCGGACCCCTTCCCGCTGTGCGCCTTGTCCACCTTGTAGAAGCGGTCGAACACGTAGGGGAGGTCCTCGGCGGATATGCCGATGCCGGTGTCGTGCACGGTGATGTAGACCATCTCGTCGTCCCACTTCACGCCGACGCTCACGCTGCCCTGCTCGGTGTACTTGATGGCGTTGTCCAGCAGTATGATGAGCATCTGCTCCACGCGGTCTGGATTGGCGAAGACCTTGGGGCAGCCTTCCAGGTCGCTGTCGATGTGCAGCTCCAGGCCGTGCTCCTGCGCGATGGAGTGGTAGCGGTCGCAGACGTCGAATATCAGGTCGCTCAGCGTCATCCTCTGCTTGGTGATGGCCACGTTGCCGCTCTGCAGGCGGGAGAGCTCCAGCTGGTCGTTGATCAGCCGCGACAGGCGCATGACCTCCCGCAGGATGATGTCGTAGTAGCGCTGCCGGTCCTCCTCGGTGGTGACCATGCCCTCCTTGAGCGGCTCTACCAGCGCGCGGACGGCGGTCAGCGGCGTGCGCAGCTCGTGGGAGACGTTGGACACGTACTCCCTACGCGTGCGCTCCAGGCGTTCGGACTGGGTGATGTCGCTGAACAGGCCCACCGCTCCGGCGATGGTGCCGATCTCGTCCACGGTGGGGGTGATCGACATGCGGATGATCATGTCGCGCACGGTGAAGTTGCGGGTGATGGGCGCGCCGCTCTTGATCACCGCGTCGAAGTCCTCCCATACCTGCTTCTCCGGCACGTACTTCATGCGCGCGTCGGGGAGGCCCAGCGAGATCTTCTTCTGCTCAAACATGGTCTCTATGGCGGGGTTGACGTGGGTCACCTGTCCATAGGCGTCCACAGCGATGATGCCCTCGGTGAGGCCGTTGATCATGTGCTTCAGGCGGTTGCGCTCCACGATGAGCATGTACATGTGCCGGGAGAGCTGGTTGGACAGATTGTTGAGGGCGCTTCCGAGCTCGCCCAGCTCGCCGGGTGCGAATTCATCGGCGTGGGTGTCGAACTCGCCCTCGCCGACCTTCACGGCCACGTCCCGGAGGTGGGCGATCTGATCGACGCTCTTTTGCAGGAAGATCTTGACGAAGGGATGCAGGCAGAGGCATGCGGCAATAAACCCCGCCATCAAACCGATGAGTGAGGCGAAGCGGCCGACCCCCAAGCGATCCGCCAGGTGAAACGCGGGGGAACCCACGAGCACCGAGACGAGATAGAGTGCCGCCGCAAAGATCACAGCGCGCTGGATCAGCACGCTGTGCTTCTCTCCCTTGGAGGGAGACGTTCCGTCAGACGGCGCTGTGCCGGCCGGCGGCTCCTTCGCAGGGCGACTGATACGGATCATTATGCATTGACCTCAAAGCGGTATCCTACGCCGTACACGGTCTTGAGCGACCATGGCACGTTCTCCTGGGGAAGCTTCTGGCGGATGCGCTTGATGTGCGCGTCCACGGTGCGGGTGTCGCCGAAGTAGTCGTAGCCCCATACGCGGGAGAGGATCTGCTCGCGGGAGAACACCTGGCCGACGTTCGAGCACAGCATATGCAGGATCTCGACCTCCTTGGGCGTGCAGGGAATCACCTTGCCCGCGGCCTTGACCTGGTAGTTCTCCAGGCTGATCTCCAGCTGGGGGAGCCGGATGATGGAGGAATCCTCGTCGCCGGTCTTCTCGCTGAAGCGGCGCAGCACCGCCTTGATGCGCGCCAGCACCTCGCGGGGGCTGAAGGGCTTGACGATGTAATCGTCCGCGCCGAGCTCCAGGCCCAGTATGCGGTCGATCTCCTCCCCCTTGGCGGTGAGCATGATGATCGGCATGGAGCTGTTCTGGCGAATCTGGCGGCACACGTCCAGGCCGGAAACCTTCGGCATCATCAGGTCGAGCACCATCAGGTCGGGATGAAGGTTTTCGAACATATCCAGCGCCTGCTGGCCGTCATAGGCGCTCTGGAACTCGTACCCCTCGCTGCTGAGGTAGAGCCCGAGCGACTCATGTACGACGGAATCGTCGTCCGCAATCAAAATCAGAGGGTACATTGACATAAAACCACCCCAAATTCCGCATTTATACGTTTATTATATACATGAATATTCGCAGTTTCAACTGTTCTGCCACAGAAACCTTTATTTCTTCATATTCGACAAGAAAAAGGCAGGAATATTCCCCTCCGCATCCGTCAGAATAAAGCGCGGGCGCGAAGCGCGCCAAATCGTGCAAAATCAGGGGGAAATGACGATGGATCAGACGCGAATTCTGCTGCAATCGATCGTGGAAAACGCGCGGATGGGAGCGGACGCCTGTGGCCAGCTGCTGGATAGATGCGCGGACGAGGGCATGCGGCAGGAGCTCACGCGGGAGTGGGCGTTCTACGAGGGCGCAGCGAGGAGTGCCGAGGATCAGCTTCAGGCGAGAGGCATCCGGCCGCATCCCAAGGGAGCGATGGCGCGCATGGGCATGTGGATGGGCATGCAGTTCAACACGATGACCGACTCTTCCGCGTCCCACATGGCCGAAATCACAATCCAGGGCGCGAGCATGGGCGTGGTGGAAATTACCAAGATGCGCAACAGCTGCCCGGACGCCAGCGCGGAGGCCCAGGGCGTCGCGTCGAACCTCATCACCCAGCAGCAGGAGGCCATCGAGCGGCTGAAGGCTTTTCTTCGAGAGAAAGTTGTGGTAGAATAGTCGCAGGGATGCCTTCCCATCCGAGAAGAGAGAGGTGAGATGCGAATGAGGAAGTGGATCTGTCTGATTCTTTCGGCGCTGCTGTTCGTTCCGGCGCTGGCCGAGGATGAGGAGTACGCGGATTCCGAGGAGGTCTTTGAGGTCGACATCGGGGACGCGCAGCAGCTCAATATGGATGAGGCGACCTACGTCGACCTGGATGGAGACGGCGTGGACGAGGTCGTGATCGCGCGCATGCAGGAGAACGACGAGGACGAAAACCTGAGCGTACAGGTGGAGACGGACGAGCTGATCTACAACTACGACAGCTACGTGGTGTACAGCGAGGCCGCCTACCTCGCGGATCTGGACGGCGACGGCGCGCTGGAGATCCTGTTGACCGGCGACGAAACCTCCGAGGATTACTTCACCTGGTGCCTGCGCTTCAGCCGGGAGGAGGGACTCCGGCCCATCGAGTTCGCCGACGCCAATCGCGGCGAGAACACGGACGGCTACTTCGACTGCGGCTACGGAAGGATTGCCGCCATCGACGGCAACACCCTTACGCTGACCGGTTCCCAGGACGCCCTGGGCACCTGGATGTGCTCGCGCCGGTTCACGCTGCGGGACGGCCGCTTCGAACTCGACGACGGCGGCGTCTGGCGCGTGGCCGGGGATTTGAACGATACTGAGCTCTGGGAGTACCGCAGCCTGATCACGACGCGGCCGCTGCCCGTGACGCTGGAGGACGGCAGCAGCTCCACGCTTCCCGTCGGAACGAGCCTGCTGGTCACCGAGACGGACAAGGTGAGCTACGTGGGCTACCTGACCAGTGATGGCGCGCGCGGCAGAATCTCCATCGCGCTCAACACCGAGGAGGGCTGGGGCTTCCTGATCGACGGCAGGAGCGAATACGACTACTTCGAATACATCCCCTACGCAGACTGACCGGGCGCGCAGAAGGGACAGGCAAAGGCAATAACGAAACGAAGGAATCCGCCCCTCGAATCTATGGGGGCGGATTCCGTGCCTCGAACAAAGGAATAATATAAGGAAGAAACGCAGAACTCCTGCCCCATGATCTGCGGGGCAGGAGTCCGCCGCATGAGCGCGGCAGCAGATGACTCCAGTTCCTACCTGGTGGACTGATCGTAGGGGATGCCCTCGGCCTTGGGGGCGCGGGAGCTCTTCGATGTGAAGGCCAGCACCAGCAGCGTAATCAGATAGGGGAGCAGGCGGTAGAAGTTCGGATTGATGTTCAGTTGGGCCAGCAGGTACACGCCGTCGCCGTTGATGTCCAGGCTCGAGTAGGAGGCGGCGATGCACTTGAACAGTCCGAACAGCAGCGCCGCGCCGGAGATGTTCAGCGGCTTCCAGTTTCCGAAGATCATGACCGCCAACGCCAGGAAGCCGAAGCCGGCGACGTCGCCGTTGGAGGTGCAGTTCGCTGTGGTCATGGCGTAGACGAAGCCGCCCATGCCCGCCAGCGCGCCGGAGATGATGACGCCGCAGTAGCGCATCTTGTAGACGTTGATGCCCAGCGAGGCCGAGGCCTGGGGGTTCTCTCCGCAGGAGCGCAGCCGCAGGCCGAACTTCGTCTTGTATAGGATGATCGAGAGCACGATGTAGATCAGTATGCAGATGTACGTCGAGAGGTACACCTTGTCCACGAAGGTGGAGCCCAGGAAGCCCATCTCCTGGCCGCGGCCGTAGCCGAACATACTCTTCTTGATCATGAACCAGCTCGCCGCGTCGCCCGAGGCCATCTGTAGCGTGTTCTGGTTGGCGATGATGCGGATGAAGAACAGCACCAGCGCCGGGGCCATCAGGTTCAGCGCCGTGCCGCCGATGGTCTGGTCCGCGCGCAGGTTGATGGCGGCGAAGGCCAACAGCAGTGAGAACACCGCGCCCAGTACCGCTGAAACCAGCATCGAAAGCAGCATGAAGCCCTGCAGCGGCAGCACGCCCATGGACGTTTCAAACACGCCCGCCTGCTGCATGATGCGTACGAACAGCACGCCAATGAACGCGCCGAAGATCATGAGGCCCTCCAGCGCCAGGTTGATGATGCCGCTGCGCTCGGCGAACACGCCCGCCAGGGCGACGATCATCAGGGGAACCGCGTAAATCAGTGTCTGGCGAATCAGGAAACTCATGCCTTGCTACCCCCTTTGTCCGCACCCTTGGCGTCGTCCACGACGGACGCGGCGGCCCTCTTCTTCTTGCGGCCGTTGAGCATCAGCTTGATGACCAGCGAGAAGGCCGACAGATAGACGATGACCGCGATGATGACGTCGGTGATGTACTCGTTGAACGAGGTCAGGTTCGTGATCTGCAGGCCCGATATGTTCAGCATGGACATGAATGCGCCCGCGAAGATCACGCCGATGGGATTGTTGATCGCCAGCAGCGCCACCGGGATGCCGTTGAAGCCCTCCGCCGGCAGCGACTGGTAGGTGGACCAGAAGAACTCCGTGTTGCCCGCCAGGTAGTACAGCGCGCCACCGGCGCCGGCCAGCGCGCCCGCGATGGCCATCGACAGCACGATGTTGCGCTTGTCCTTGATGCCGGCGTAGCGGGCGGCGAAGCGGTTCGCGCCGCAGGCCTTGAGCTCGTAGCCCAGGGTGGTGCGCGTCAGCAGGATGTAGACCGCCACCGCCAGCAGGATCGCGATGATGATGCCGCCGTTGACCTGGGAGCCGGGGAAGATCTTGTCCAGGCCCATCTTCGGCGTGGCGACGCCGTTGATCGTGGTCTTGTAGATGTAGCCGGACTTCGTGTTCTCTACGATGTTCTTCAGGTTGCTCACGTCGAAGAACCAGGTCACGAGGTTCGCCGAGATCCAGTTCGTCATGATGCAGGCGATGACCTCGTTGATGTTGAGCAGCGCCTTGAGCAGGCCGGGGATCGCGCCCCAGGCCGCGCCCGCCAGCATGCCGCCCAGCAGCGCGATGAACCAAACCGCGATCGGCGGGATCGAGCTGGGATTCACGCCCGGGATGGCCATCTTCGTGGAGGGGATGCTCAGCGCGAGGAACAGCGTGGCCGCCGTGCCCATCAGGTACTGGCCCGGCGCGCCGATGTTGAACAGGCCCGTCTTGTTCGCCACGGCCACGGACAGACCCGTCAGGATCACCGGCGTGGCGCGGAAGAGCATGTTTCCGAAGTTGATGCCGTTGAAGCCGAAGGTCAGCGCGCCGGCGGTGTTGCGGCCCGTGCTGAACAGGCCCAGGAACACCAGGCGGATGCCCTCCCAGGCGTCCTTCATGCTGGTGTTGAAGATGCCCAGCAGAAGGATGATGAGGCTGCCGACCGCCAGGCCGATCAGTATCGAAATCAGCGAGGCGAGCACCGAGCGCGTGCCGTCCTTCTTCCAGAAGGAAGTGCGGTTCTCGTTCATGCGGACACCTCCTTATCCTGCTTTTTGGCGCCGGCCATGTACAGGCCGAGCTCCTCGACGGTAACCTTCTTCGGGTCGAACTCGCCCACAATCTCGCCCTCGTACATCACCAGGATGCGGTCGGACAGGTTCATGACCTCGTCCAGCTCCAGCGATACCAGCAGCACCGCCTTGCCCGCGTCGCGCTGGGCGACCAGCTGCCGGTGCACGTTCTCAATGGCGCCCACGTCCAGGCCGCGGGTGGGCTGCACCGCGATGATCAGCGGCTTGTCCCGGTCGATCTCCCGGGCGATGATGGCCTTCTGCTGGTTGCCGCCGGACATACTGCGGGCGATGGTGACCGGGCCCTGGCCCGAGCGCACGTCGTAGTCCTCGATCAGCTTTTCGGCGTAGGAGCGCACCTCGCCGAAGCGGATGAAGCCGTGATTCTGGAAGCGGGGATCAAAGTAGCTCTGCAGCACCATGTTCTGCTCCAGCGTGTAGTCCAGCACCAGGCCATGCTTGTGGCGGTCCTCCGGGATGTGGCTCGAGCCGGACAGCCCGCGCTGGCGGATGGACTGGGACGAGATGTCCTTGCCGCAGAGCTCGATGGTGCCGGAGCTGGCCTTCTCCAGGCCGGTCAGCGCGTAGATGAACTCCGACTGGCCGTTGCCGTCGATGCCCGCGATGCAGACGATCTCGCCCGCGCGGACGTCGAAGCTCACGTCCTTGACGGCGTCCTTCTTGTAGAGCTTGGAGTGCACGTGCAGGTTGCGAATCCGGAGCACCGGCTCGGCGGGATGCGCCTCCTTCTTCTCGACCACCAGCTGCACCGGGCGGCCGACCATCATGCGGCTGAGCTCCTCCTTGGTGACGTCCGCGGTGTCGACCGTGCCCACGTAGCGGCCCTTGCGCAGCACCGTCACGCGGTCGGCCACGGACATGATCTCATTGAGCTTGTGGGAGATGAAGAGTATGCTCTTGCCCTCCTTCACCAGGCCGCGCATGATCTCCATCAGCTCGTCGATCTCCTGGGGCGTCAGCACGGCGGTGGGCTCGTCGAAGATCAGCACCTCGTTGTCGCGGTAGAGCATCTTCAAAATCTCCACGCGCTGCTGCATGCCCACGGTGATGTCCTCGATCTTGGCGTCCAGGTCCACCTTCAGGCCGTAGCGGTCGGAGAGCTGCTGCACCTTCTTGCGGGCCTCCCGCTTCTGCAGAAAGCCCATCCGGGTATCCTCCGCGCCCAGTATGATGTTGTCCAGCACGGTAAACACGTCGATCAGCTTGAAGTGCTGGTGCACCATGCCGATGTGCAGCGCCGTGGCGTCGTTCGGGTTGTTGATCTTGACTTCCCTGCCGTCCTTCTTGATGATTCCCTCCTCCGGCTGGTACAGGCCGAACAGCACGCTCATCAGCGTGGACTTTCCGGCGCCGTTCTCGCCGAGCAGGGCATGAATCTCACCCTTGCGAAGCTGCAGCGTGATGTCGTCGTTGGCCTTGATGCCGGGAAACTCCTTCGTGATGTGGAGCATCTCGATCACGTACTGCGGGGCGTTCTCCATGCCGTCACCTCCCTTTCCTCAAATTGTACAAACCTAGATAACTTAATTATAAGGAATTGTATAGAAAAAAGCAAGACATAATCGTAACAATTGAAGGAAAAAGGATAAAAGGTAATAAGTAAAGAAGAACCGTCACAATTGGACGGCTCTTCTTTACACTAAGGGAAGATCAGAGCAGCACCTTGACGACCGCCTTGCGGCCGTGGGTTTGCGCGCCGCACCTCAGATTGGGCATGTGCGCATCCTGGGGAAACAGAATCATGAAGCTTCCGGCGGGCAGGGGAAGGGGCGTGCCCTTCTCCGGGACGCGGGAGAAGCCGATGTCCTTCTCCGCATCGAAGGGATCCCAGGCGGCGATCCGCTCCACGGGCAGCACGGAGATCGCCTCTCCGTCCGCCAGCGCGAGCTGGATGTCCGCGTAGCGGCGGTGGGCCTCGAACTGGGCGTCCGACGGCTCGCGGAACTCCGGCTCCTGAATCATCAGGTAGACGTTCGCGCCGTCCACCTCGTAGCGCCCGGCGGACAGCTTCGAGAGGTCGGTCGTGGCCAGATATTCGATGGCGCGATCCAGGTTCGCGCTCAGGCCGAGATAGGTGCGGATGTGATCGAGGGTGTCGTAAATCATGCTGCGTGCCTCCGTTTTTGCTGTTGATTAGAGTATAGCCGGAGCAGCGCTGGTTTGTCAATATATTCATCCGGAGGAAGCAGATAAAAAACTTTGCAAAGCCTTAGCATTTCACTTGGCAGGTTGTTGATTTTCTGTTATAATAGAGGTATCAAACATAACAAAGGCAGGATGCTCGGATGGAAAAGCCAAAGGCAATCATACGACGATCCAAGATGTCGGAGGAGATCGCGAACATCCTGGAGGAGGAGATCCTCTCCGAGGGCCGGCCGGGCGAGCGGCTGGGCTCGGAGCAGCAGCTCTGCGAGCGCTTCGACGCGAGCCGGACGGTCATCCGGGAGGCGTTGAAGCTGCTGCATGCCCGGGGGCTGATTCAATCGCGGACCGGGAGCGGCGCATACATCGTCCGGCCGGACGTGAAGGATCTCTCCCAGATGATCGCCCGCATCATACGGATGGACGGCATCAGCTACCGCAGCGTATTCGATGTTCGATACTACCTGGAGGCCGCCGCGGCCCGGCGGCTCGCAGAGCACGGCACCGAGGAGGACTTTCTGGCGCTGGAGGAGATTCTGCAAAAGCTGCGCAGCCGGGAGCTGACCGTCATCGAGCGCCGGGATCTGGACTACAGCTTCCACGAAAGCATCGCCCAGCGGTCGGGCAACCAGCTGCTGGCGCTGCTGGTGGAGACGATGGCCTACGTGTTCAAGGATGTCATCAAGACGGGCATCTTCGTGGCGGGCGGCATCGACGACGCCATCATCCGCCACCAGCGCATCATGGATGCCCTGCGCGAGCGGGACGCGGCGAAGGCCGAGCGCATGGTGTGGGAGCACCTGGACCAGTCTCGCCAGAACTACGAGGTCTACCACGAAATCAAATAGCTTCGAACGCAGGAGCGCGGAAGGGAGAAAAAGTACGCCTGAATAGGGCGCCTCGTCCGCATTTTCGCGGCGTGTGCCGCTTCGCTTTTGTCCAATGGTTATAAAAATCTAGTATTATTGCCGCGATGTACATATAATGCAGTATTTTTTGGTTAATTTTTGCAATTTCCCATTGACCTAAACCACATAATCTGTATAATTATATTACAGGTTAATATTTGCGTAACAAGCAACTAAAGCATAGGAGGAGAGCGAATGAACAACTATCCGGGAGGCGTTTGGCCGGTCATGCTGACCCCCTTCACCCGCAAGGGCGAGATCGACGAGGAGGGCCTGATCGCGCTGATCGAGTGGTACATTGCAAACGGCGTCAGCGGCCTGTTTGCGTCCTGCCAGTCCAGCGAGATCTACAAGCTGAACTTCGAGGAGCGCATGCGCGTCGCGAAGATCACCGTCGCGGCGGCGAAGGGCCGCGTGCCGGTGGTGGCGTCCGGCCACATCTCCGATGACTTCGCCGAGCAGGAGCGCGAGCTCAACACCATGGCGGAGACCGGCGTGGACGCGGTCATCGCCATCACCAACCACTTCGCCAGGCAGGACGAGAGCGACGCCGTGTGGATGAAGAACGTGGACGAGATGCTCAAGCACATCGACCCCGCGGTGCATCTGGGCGCCTACGAGTGCCCGACGCCCTACAAGCGCCTGATGACGCCCGAGATGATTCACCACATCGCCGAGACGGACCGCTTCTACTTCCTCAAGGACACCTGCTGCGATTCGGCCACCATCCGCGAGAAGCTGGCCGCGATCCAGGGAACCAACCTCAAGCTCTACAACGCCAACACCACCACGCTCCTGCAGAGCATGCTGGACGGCGCGCCGGGCTACAGCGGCATCATGGCCAACTTCCATCCGGAGCTCTACGTGTGGCTCACGGCGAACATCCATCATCCCAACGCCCAGAAGGTGCAGGGCGTGCTGACGATCGCCTCGCTGATCGAGCGCCAGCTCTATCCGGTGAACGCCAAGTTCCATCTGATGGAGATCGAGAAGCTGCCCATCACCACCTTCTGCCGCGTGCAGGACGACGGCCTGCTCACCGAGACCTTCAAGACGGAGGTCCGCCAGATGAACGACCTGTGCAACGACGCCTACGAGAGGTACTGCAAATGAGCGGCTGCGCGCGCGTTCCCATGGCCGAGCGGCTGCGCGAGCGGCTGCGCTCGGGCAGGCCGGTGATCGGCGGCCACGTGTTCTTCACCGACCCGGAGATTTCGGAGCTGCTGGGCTACCACGGCTTCGAGGCGGTGTGGATCGACGCGGAGCACTCCGCCTTCGACCTCAACACCATCCTCGGCCACATCACGGCCTGCGCCTCCGCGGGCACGGCCTCGCTGGTGCGCGTGGCGTGGAACGATCCGGTGCGGATCAAGCCGATCCTGGAGATGGGCCCGGACGGCATCATCCTTCCGATGGTGTGCACGGCCCAGGAGGCGCGCGATGCGGTGCGCGCCTGCACCTACCCGCTCAAGGGCGTGCGCGGCTTTGGCCCCCGGCGCGCAAACCGCTACGGCGCGCTGGAGAATGACGAATACCTGGAGAACGCCGAGAGGTCGTTTTTGCGCATCCTGCAGATCGAGCACAGAGACGCCATCGAGAACCTGGACGATATTCTGACGGTGGAGGGCATCGACCTGCTGATCTGCGGGCCGAACGACCTGTCCGCCTCCTACGGCCACCTCTGCGACACCCGCAACCCCGAGATGTTCCCGATCTACGATCGCTTCGCCGAGAAGTGCAAAGCGGCGGGCAAGTCCTTTGGCGTGTCGCTGGGCGCGGGGGACAGAGCTTCCATCGCGGACTGGGCGCGCCGCGGCGCAAACTTCATCGGCTGCGGGGACGACATCGCCTACATGGATCTGGGCTGTCGCGCGACCTTCGATTTCCTTCGGGAGAATCACATCATCTGAATCTGTGCGGGCCCAAGGGTTCGCTTGGAGAATTCAAAAAAGGAGGATTACCCAATGAAAAAGATTCTTGCTCTGGTTCTGGCCCTGATGCTGGGCCTGTCCCTCGTGGGCGCCTGCGCCGAGGACCTCGGCGATCCGGTCACCCTCGCCGTCACCCTGACCGCGGTGTCCACCGATACCCACGCACAGGCCATGATGGAGTTTGAGAAGTACGTCGAGGAAGCTTCCGGCGGCAACATCCAGGTGGAGGTCTACACCGACGCCGTGCTGTTCCCGCAGGAGATGGAAGTGTCCGCGGTCGCCATGGGCACCGAGGCGCAGATGTCCCTGATCTCCGCCAGCTGGATCGCCGCGGGCTCCCCGTGGGCGGGCCTGTTCGCGGCCGGCTACGTGTTCACCAGCTACGACCACATGACCAAGGTCCTCAACGGCGACATCGGCAAGGCTGCCTTTGAGCGCATCGCTGAGGAGCAGGGCGTGCTGCCGCTGGGCGCCTGGTACCTGGGCTCCCGCGAGATCTCGCTGGGCGAGGATCGCCCGATCACCACGCCCGAGGATCTGGCCGGCGTGAACCTGCGCATGCCCAACTCCGACGCCTGGCTGCTGCTGGGCAAGGCCCTGGGCGCGAACCCGACCCCGATCTCCTTCTCCGAGCTGTATCTGGCGCTGCAGACCGGCACCGTCGACGGCCAGGACAACCCGCTGCCCTCCGTGGAGAGCGCGAAGTTCTACGAGGTTCAGAAGTCCATCACGCTGACCGACCACCTGGTCGACTCCGTGTGGCCCTGCATTAACCTCAACGTCTGGAACGGCCTGACCGAGGCCCAGCAGAAGATCATCATGGACGGCGTCGAGGCCGGCCGCAAGTTCTGCGACGAGACCAACCTGGGCCGCGAGGCCGAGCTGGTCCAGTTCTTCAAGGATCAGGGCCTGAGCGTCTACGAGGCCGACAAGCAGGCCTTTGCCGACCACGTGCTCGACTACTACCTGAACGATCCCTCCTCCGAGGCCTGGGACCTCGATCTGCTCGAGGAGATCCGCTCGATGGGCTGATCGCCATCCGACTGAACTGAAGGGCAGGGGGCCGCTGCATCCGCGGCGGCCCCAAATCGAATCCATGGGGAGCGGCTGATCCTGGGAGCGGCCGCACCCGGCCACAATTGGGGGGAAATCGTATGAATTCACTGATTAAGACGCGCGACATACTGCGCGACATCGTGGAGATTTACATCCCTGTTGCGACCTTTGTGATCATGTTCGTGACGTTTGTGCTGCAAATCTTCTTCCGCTACGTCGTGCGCCAGCCGCTGGCCTGGGCGTATGAGGTGACGGTGTCGTGCTACCTGTGGCTGGTCATTCTGGGCGCGTGCTACGCTCAGCGCGATCACGGCCACGTGACCTTTACCCTGATCACCGACAAGATGCCCATCCGCGGCCGCGCCTTCTGCACCTTCCTGGGAAGCCTGCTGATCTGCGTGGCGTTCACCTGGGCGTTCGTGCCGAGCCTGAAGTTCGTTCTGATGATGAAGATGCAGAAGACGAGCATGCTCAAGATCGGCCTGAACATCGTCTACTTCCCCTACATCGTGTTCCTGGCGCTCACGATACTGTACATGCTTCGCGACATGATCCTGGACTTCAAGGTTTGGACCGGCCTCGCCTCCGACGAGGATCGCAAGAAGTATATGTCTCTCAACGCCAGTGAGGTCGAGCAGGCCATCGAGGCCTCCAAGGAAGGGGGCAGCATGCTGTGAGCCTTCCGCTGATTGTATTTCTGATCGTATTCGTGCTGATCTTCGTGCTGCGCATGCCCATCCCGCTGGGCCTGATGACCGCCTGCTGCTTCTACTTCATCTTCCGCGGAAGCGGCATCGAGACCGTGGGCCAGCAGACGCTGACCACCTTCTACACCAACTACACGATCATCGCCGTGCCGCTGTTCATATTCGCCGCGAACGTGATGAACTCCGGCAAGATCACAGATAAGATCTTCGACTTCGCGCTGGGCTTCGTGGGACGCTTCAAGGGCGGCCTGGGCCACGTGAACGTGCTGGCTTCCCTGGTGTTCGCCGGCATGACCGGCTCCGCCATCGCGGATGCCTCCGGCCTGGGCAAGATGGAGATCGAATCCATGAAGAACGAGGGCTACGACGCGGGCTTCTCCTGCGCCATCACCGCGGCCTCCGCGGTCATCGGCCCGATCTTTCCGCCGTCGATCCCGATGGTCATCTACGCCATGTACTCCGGCGCCTCCGTCGGCGCGCTGTTCCTGGGCGGCATGGTTCCGGCCATACTGCTGGCGATCGCGCTGATGGCCTACATCATGTTCGTCGCCCACAAGCGCAACTACCCCATCTCCCAGAAGATGGGCCTGAAGAAGTTCCTGTTCTCCACCCTCACGGCGATTCCGGCGCTGCTGACCCCCATCATCCTGCTGGCGGGCATCTACACCGGCGTCATGACGCCCACCGAGGCGGGCGCGGTCGCGGGCTTCTACGCGCTGCTGGTTTCCTTCTTCGTGTACCGCGTGATGGGCTGGAAGGATCTGTGGAACATCCTGAAGGAGACGGTCAAGGGCGTGGGCACCTGTTCCCTGATGATCGGCGCCGCGGCGTGCATCAACTACATCGCCGCCCGCGAGCAGGTCTCCATGGCGATCCGCAACTTCATCCTGAACACGACGAACAACCCCTACGTGTTCCTGCTGATCGTGAACATCGCCATCCTGATTCTGGGCATGTTCATCGACACGTCGGTCATCCAGTCGGTGTTCGTGCCGCTGATGATCCCGATCGCCACGGCGCTGGGCATCGACCTGCTGCACTTCGGCCTGGTTTGCGTTTTCAACATGATGGTCGGCCTGTGCACGCCGCCGTTCGGCATGCTGCTGTTCATCACCTCCGGCGTAAGCAACACGCCACTGAAGGACGTCATCAAGGAAATTCTATTGCCCATGGGAGCGATGCTGCTGGTGTTGATAATCATCACCTACATCCCCGATGTGGTGCTGTTCCTGCCGCGCATCTTCATGGGCTACGGCGGCTGAGCCGGATGAAAATGGACGGGACTGTTTCGATCGAAACAGTCCCGTTTCTTATGGGTTCTGTGATTCAAGATTCTAAGATTCCTGCGAAGCTTAGACCGATCCGTAGATCAGGCGCACGATGGCGGTGGTCACGGGTGGGCAGAAGGTGAACAGCAGCAGCACGATCAGCAGCAGGAAGTAGAACGGAACCGCTTCCCTGATGAAGTTCTTCGTCTTGCAGCCGGTGACGCCGCAGGTCACGAACATCAGCGTGCCCATCGGCGGGGACAGCGCGCCAATCGCGTTGTTGAAGATGTAGATCATCGCGAACTGGATCTCGTTGATGCCGTACTGGGCGGCGATGGGCGCCAGCAGCGGAACCAGCACGATCATCGTGGCGTTGCCCTCGATGAACATGCCGACGATCAGCACGAAGATGTTCACGGCGATCAGGAACGCGTACTTGTTCGGGCAGATGGCCACGATGAACTCGGTCAGCTGCTGCGGGATGCGCTCCTTGGTCAGCACCCAGCTGAACACGCTCGCGGCGGAGACGATCAGCATGATGCCGGCCGTGGTGGTCACGGTCTCCTTGCAGGCCTGCAGCACGAGCTTGAAGTTCAGCTCGCGGTAGATGATGCCCAGAATGACCGCGTAGATTATGGCGACCGCGCCGGCCTCGGTGGCGGTGAAGATGCCCAGGCGGATGCCGCCGATAATGATGATCGGCAGGCACAGCGGCAACAGCGCCGGGCGCAGGTGGCCCCAGAACTGCTTGAGCGTGAGTTTCTCCGTGCGGATGGGCGCGTAGCCGCGCTTCTTGGAGACGAAGTGCACCAGGATCATCATCGCGACGCACAGCGTGGCGCCGACGGTGATGCCCGAGGTGAACAGCTTGCCGATGGAGACGTCCGCGATGCAGCCGTAAAGGATCATCGCGATTCCCGGCGGGATCAGCGGCGTGATCATGGCCGAAGCCGCGGTCACGACGGTGGAGAATTCCTTGGAGAAGCCCTGCTTCTCCATCTCGGGAACCAGCATCTTGGCTTCCATGGCGGCGTCGGCCAGGTTGGAGCCGGACAGGCCGCCCATCAGCGTGGACAGCAGCACGTTCACCTGCGCCAGACCGCCGGGCATGCGGCCCGTGATGGCGGAGCAGAAGTCCATGATGCGGCTGGTGACGCCGGAGTAGTTCATGAACACGCCGGCGCAGACGAAGAACGGAATCGCCAGCAGCGAGGCGCTCTCCGTGCCGCCCACGGCCATCTGGCCGAAGATGATCTGGTTGATGCCCGGGTTGAACAGGAAGTAGAGCAGCGACGCGCCCAGCACCGCCACGAACACCGGCACCTTCAGGAACAGAAGCACCAGCATCATGATGGCGGCGATGCCCAGCACCACGTTGGTGCCCAGCGTCGTGCCCACGACCTCCAGGTAGGGCTTGATCCACTCGATGTTGATGGAGATCAGCAGCGCCAGCGCGCAGACGATCGCCACGGGCCAGGAGCGCTTCATCGGGAACTTGAGCAGCAGCAGCGCGGCGACGGCCGCGACGATGCCAATGATCAGCGTACCGCTCACTTCGCGCTCACCTCCTCCTCGGGCTTGCCGACATCAATGTCGATGTCCTTGACAAACTGGGGCAGATACTTGCTCAGCAGATAGGAAATCATCATCAGCGCGCAGCCGTAGGGCGCGATGCCGTAGACCAACGAATATGGCAAGCGCAAATTTGGCGTCAGACGTCCGGATTTGCCGAACACCTGGGTGATGTAGGCCTGAGACTTCATCATCAGGAAGGCCAGCACGAACAGCACGATCACGTCTACCACGTAGCCAACGATCTTCTGCGCCTTCTCCGGAAGGGACTCTACAACCATCTCGATTGCGACGATGCTGCCGGTGCGGAAGGCCACGCTCGCGCCCAGGAAGATCATCCAAATCTGACAGAAAGACTGTACTTCTTCCTGCCAGAGAATGGGTTTCCTGACCACATAGCGCATGACCACACTGCCCGCTGTAACCAATGTCAATACAATCATCGCGAGGGAGGCAATGAAGAGATCCAGATTGCACAGAATCTTCAGCCATTTCTTCTTTTTCAAGAGCCGTCACCTCATTCTACAAGTCGGGAAAGGAGTTGAAGGGGCGGGAGGGAGAAGCCCTCCCGCCCCCTGTGTGCGTAAATTCGATCGCTGTGGAAATTACTCCATCGCGGCCTTGACGGTCTCATACAGGCCGTCGGACCAGCCGAAGGTGTCGCCCAGCTCGTAGAAGGCCTGCGCCTTGGCGCGGAAGCCGTCCAGAACCTCTTCGGTGGGCTCGACCACGGTCACGCCCTCTTCCTTCATCAGGTTCAGGTAGTACTCGTCGGACTCGGCCTGGAGCTCGTTGTTGTAGACGCCGGCCTCCTTGCCGGTCTCGATCAGCGCATCCTGCTGCTCGGGGGTCAGGCCGTCGAACCACATGGAGGAGCAGATCCAGTTGGTGAAGTTGAGCACGTGGCCGTCCAGGATCAGGTACTTGGCGACCTCGTGGTGCTTGCGGCCGTAGAGCGTGGACAGCGGGTTTTCGCCGCCGTCGATGGTGCCCTGCTGCAGCGCGGTGTAAACATCGCCCAGCGGCAGCGGGCTCGGCTTTGCACCCAGAACCTCAAAGCCCTTGCTCTGGATCTGGTTGTTGGGCACGCGGATCAACATGCCGGCCAGATCGTCCACGGTGTTCACGGGCTTGGTGGTCAGGGTATGGCGGGCGCCGTAGGCCCAGTTCGCCGCGACCATCTTGAGGCCCATTTCGTTCAGCTTGTCGCACTGCTGCTGCCACCAGTCGGACTCGATCAGCTTCCAGCACTGATCCCAGTTTTCAAACAGGAAGGGGCCAAACACGATGCCCATGTCCGGCACGCCGTAGTCGGCGAAGAACGCGCCGTCGGCCAGCGTCATCACGGGCTCGCCCAGCAGCATCTGATCGATCAGGTCATTCTTGTCGCCCAGCTGGGAGTCGGGGAACAGTTCGATCTCGAGGTCCACGTTCTTCTCGGCCATCAGCTCCTGCCACTTGACCAGCGCCTGGCCGATGGGCTCGGAGATGGAGTTTTCAAAGCCGATCTGGAGGGTCTCCGCGCTGGCGGCCACGGTGAGCGTCAGCATCAGAGCGATTACGAGAGCAACGATCTTCTTCATGGAAAAATACCTCCTCATTACTTATATGAATCTGACCGGGGGTCAGAATTCAATCGTGCGTCAGAACTGGATCATGACCTTGAGCATGCTTCCGGCGTTCTTGTCGAAGTCGGCGAAGGCCTGGGCGGCCTGGTCGAAGGGATAGACGTTGGTGACCACGTCGTCGAGCTTGAGGCCCTGATTCTTCACCACGTCGATCAGCTCCTCGAAGTCGCGGGTCAGCGCGTTGCGGGAGCCGAAGATGTTAAGCTCCTTCTTCTGGATGATCGTGAAGTCCAGGTCGATGTTGTGCTTGCCGACGCCGACCACCGCCACGCGGCCGCCGAAGCAGGCGGCGTCCAGGCAGTTCTGGAAGGTGGAGGGCAGGCCCACGCACTCGACCGTCACGTCGAAGCCGTTGCCCTCGGTGATCTCGTCGCAGGCGGCGGAGAAGACCTCGGCGCCCTCGTTGAGGATGATGCCGTCCAGGCCGAAGCGCAGCGCGTACTCGAGCTTCTTCGGCGCGACGTCGCAGATCCAGACCTTCGCGCCCCGAGACTTGGCCGCGATGGCCGCCAGCACGCCGATGGTGCCCGCGCCGACCACCAGCACCTTGTCGCCCGCCTTCACGCCGGCGCGCTGGATGCCGTGGTAGCCGATGCAGAAGGGCTCGATCAGCGCCAGCGTCTTGGCGTCCAGGCCCTTGCCGGAGATCAGGCGGCTGATGGGCATCACCATGTACTCGCTGAAGCCGCCCTCGCGCTGCACGCCCATGGTCTGGTTCGACATGCAGGCGTTCACCAGGCCGCGGGAGCAGGAGTAGCACTTGCCGCAATTGAAGTACGGATTGGCGGTGACGATGTCGCCGACTTTAAAGCCGCGGTCGTTCTCGCCGATCTCCACGATCTCGCAGGAGAACTCGTGGCCGGGGATGCGAGGATACGCCATGTAGGCGTTCGTTCCGCGGAAGGAGTTCAGGTCGCTGCCGCAGATGCCGCCGTAGAGGGGCTTGAGCAGCGCCTCACCCGGGCCGATGCTGGGCTTTTCGATCTCCCGGATCTCCACCAGTCCGGGCTTGACGATGGTAATGGCTTTCATAGGTACCGCATCCTTTCTTCTTCCGGTTGATCCCCAACCGATGATTTTGCAAAAAAATGAAACACTGGTAAGCGAAACCTTCCCCAGTTTCCACACAATATTTATTCAACTAAATTATACTGTTATACAGGGAAATTGTCAATTCAAAAACGAAGCTTCGAAATTATCCAAAATCGCACAAAAAGGGGTGTGTTTTGTGAAAGGTATTGACAGTTTTTCGGTTCTGATGTATGCTAACAAATGATAAAATAGCAAGCCCCTGGGTGAACATATAAAGGAGGAACCAAACCATGGCTCAGCTCAATTATGAGGTTCTCAAGCAATCCGGATACAAGGGCTACGTGCTGGAGAGCGCGCCCGAAAAGGTGATGCAGTTCGGCGAGGGCAACTTCCTGCGCGCCTTCGTGGACGACTTCTTCGACATCGCCAACGAGAAGGCCAACTTCAACGGCAAGGTGGTGCTGGTGCAGCCCATCGCCCAGGGCCTGACCGAGCTCATCAACAAGCAGCAGGGCCTCTACACCCTCTACCTGCGCGGCAGCGAGAAGGGCCAGAAGGTGGACGACAAGCGCGTGATCTCCGCGGTCAGCCGCTGCGTCAACCCCTACGGCGAGTGGGACAAGGTGCTGGAGTTCGCCAAGAGCGACACGCTGGAGATCATCGTCTCCAACACCACCGAGGCCGGCATCGTCTACGATCCCGACAGCGCCTTTGACCAGGTGCCGCCGAATAGCTTCCCGGCGAAGCTGACCCGCGTGCTCTACGAGCGCTTCACCGCCGGCAAGCCCGGCATCGTGATGCTCTCCTGCGAGCTGATCGACAACAATGGCAAGGAACTGCTGCGCTGCGTCAACAAGCACATCGACGACTGGAAGCTGCCGGATGCCTTCCGCAAGTGGGTCAACGAGGAGAACGTATTCTGCTCCACGCTGGTGGACCGCATCGTGCCCGGCCGCATCCGCGATCCCAAGGAGGTCGAGACGCTGGCCGCCGCCAACGGCTACGACGATCCGCTGACCGACGTGGGCGAGTGCTTCGGCATCTGGGTCATCGAGGGCCCGGCGGGTCTGGAGGATCGCCTGCCCTTCAAGGCCGCGGGCGTGCCGGTGATGGTCGTGCCGGACGTGACCCCCTACAAGAAGCGCAAGGTGCGCATCCTGAACGGCGCGCACACCGGCTTCGTGCTGGGCGCCTACCTGGCGGGCTACGACATCGTGCGCGACTGCATGCACGACGAGACCATTCTGGGCTACATGAACAAGATGCTCTACGAGGAGGTCATCCCGACGCTGCCGCTGGACAAGAAGGACCTGATGGACTTCGCCGCGGCGGTGCAGGACCGCTTCAACAACCCCTTCGTCAACCACGAGCTGATGAGCATCTCGCTGAACTCCACGTCCAAGTGGCGCGCGCGCAACATGCCCACCTTCCTGGACTACGTGCAGGTCAACGGCAAGCTCCCGGCCTGCCTGACCACGAGCCTGGCGGCGCTGATCGCCTTCTACTCCAACGATCCGCAGGAGCTCACCGACAAGGCGCTGGTCTGCAAGCGGCCGAAGGGCAACACCTACAACATTTCCGACGACCGCTGGGTGCTGGAGTTCTACTGGGCGCACAAGGACGACGCCCCCGAGGCGCTGGTCCACGCCGTGATGACCAACACCGACATGTGGGGCCAGGACCTCACCGAGGTTCCCGGCTTCGAAGCCAAGGTCGTCGAAATCCTCAAGACCATCCGCAAGGACGGCGCCCTCGCCGCCTACAAAGCCTGCCTGTAAGAAAGCCTTTAAGAAAAAAAGAAGCAAGTCCAAAACCAACCGAGCCGCCGCACATTGTGCGGCGGCTCTCGTTTACCCGCGACATATCGTCGCCCAGCCATATAAATCAAAACCGGCGGCGTGTACGCCGGTCAGACCGCTGACAAAGCCAAGTCAGCGGTTTTTTTTTCACAAAAGGCGAGGAACCAAAAGGGAAAACGAGGGGAAC